>CANQER010000018.1 GCA_947595415.1 uncultured Bacilli bacterium | reverse complement strand
GGAAATGGGAATAGTTATGTAGATAGTAACTTAAAAGGAAATGATCCAAAAATAGTAGGAGATTTAGTAGCAGTAACAATAGATAACAATGGAGTAGTAAAAAAAGCAGATACAAGTAAATCATGGTATAACTATGATAAACAAGAATGGGCTAATGCAGTAATCTTAACAGATGATGGAAGAATAGAAGCAGATGGAACAATAAAAGAAGATTCAATAAAAGGATATTTTGTATGGATACCAAGATATAGATATAAATTATTTAATGTATCAACATCAACTAGTTCAACTCTATCAGACCAAACAATAGAAATAGAGTTTCAAGGAATGGACAGTACAGATACTGGAACTGCAAAAGATCAATGGTTAACCCATCCAGCCTTCACAACAATGGGGGTAAGTGGATTTTGGGTAGGAAAATTTACAGCAACAGGAACTCTTGATAATATAACAGTAAAGCCAAATAAATTTTATCTTGGTTATAAAGATAGTCAAATATTTAAAAATCTTTTTGAAGCAACATATAATTTTGATAGAAATGTATTAAATAGTCATATGATAAAAAATACAGAATGGGGAGCAGTAGCTTACTTGTCACATTCAAAATATGGCAAACGAGGAAATAGTATTTATAATTCTAGTAATAATGAAATATATCCAAATGATTCTAAATTTTTAACAGGAAGAAGTTATGGTCAAACAACAAGAAATTCAAATCTTGTAACTGCAAATGGAACATATAATTGGAATGAAACAGAGGATAGAAAAGAAGGAAAAGGTGCAGCGGGAGCAGGAGCTTCTACAACAGGAAATATAACAGGAGTCTATGATATGTCAGGTGGAGCTAATGAATGGGTAGCAGCGTATAAGGAGTTTACTGAATGTTTATCAAGTAGTTGTGACAGCACATATTTTGCAAAAACAGAAATAGATAGTTATGATAAAAAATATTTTGATGTTTATCCTTCATCAACACGAATATTAGGAGATGCGACAATGGAAACACAATCATGGGAATCTACTAGTAAATTTTTTAGTGATAAATTAGATACTATTTATAGATCTGGAAGTATATATACTATTTTTTATTTTCAGAGCTCATTAGGTTATGATCAGTATGGTTCTAAACATTCCACTCGCCTTGTATTATCCCCATATTAAAACATATATCAACTCTTAGATATATGTTTTTCTTTGTAACTATTTAAAACAATCTTTATAAATATAATAAAAGGTACAATAAGTAATCCCACTAACATAAAAGGAGGTAAATACTTAAGTAAAATCTCATTACCTAAAGTATTATTCTTAAGAATATTAATATTTATAATCACAAGTAACAAACAAAGTAAAACAATAATAGGTTTTTCAATATTAATTTTTTTAACCTCTCTTTTTATAGCAGTTACAATAAAATACAAATTAACAGAAATCGTAATAAAGAAACTAAACGACCACTGCATCGATAAAATACTTTCCAACCTATTCAAAAAACCAATAAGTTGAGCTTGTTTTAAAACATGAAATTCAGGATATTGATATAAAATAGCTAAATCAGGTCCTAAAACAGTCAAAATAATAATCAAAGTTGAAAGAGAAATAAAACTAGAAAGTAAGTAAAAAATAATAACATACTTATTAAAACTCTTACTATTATTCTTATCCTTAGGGATAACACTAATAACAAATAAAGGAAGAACATTATAAAAAATAAACACTAAACAATCCTTTATATTGTTTAAAAATCCATGTTCAAATATAGGTTTAATATTATTAAGATCAGCACTTGGAATTAAACCAATAAGTAAAAGAAAAATCAAAATCATAGCAATTATAAATAGAAGAATTGAAACCCTACCTATAATTTTAATACCTTTAAATAACCCATAAACAATAGGAATCATAAAAGCAATCGCAATTACAATAATAGGTGTTTGATGTAAAAACTGCGATCCAATAAAATAACAAACATTCGCAAAAACCATTAAAGTATAATAACCTATTAAAACTAAAATTATCCCAATTAATATTTTACCAATAACCTTACCAAATAAACTTTCAATGATCTCAAAAATATTAAAATCAGGTTTATATTTAATAATATACAAATACATAATTAAAGGTATCAAACCAATAATAATTCCCATTAAAAAACCAATCCAAGCATCTTGTTTAAGAAGAAATGCTAGTAAAGATATAGTAACTCCTATATAACTACACCTAGTAAGAAAAAAAGTAATACAACCAATTTCTAAATTAGATAATGAATTATTGTTTTTCACTTAAATACCCCCTTACTGTATTTTCAGCAGCTCCTTTAGTTTTAAGTTTAACCTTTATATTTAAATTAACCTTAACATTAGGGTAAATACTATCCCATTTATCTTTAACTTGATTAAAATATTTAGGATTATTACGATATAAAATTTGACCTAATCCTAAAACATCACTTTTATATTCATACTTAAAAGCATTAATACTTTCACTTAAAATAGTATGTAATTGTCTAACTGTTTGATTCGTAAGATTATCTATTACTTTAGGATTAGTTAAATCCATATTACAATTATCTTCCCCAACTGAAGCATTAGTAACTACATCAAAAGTATACTCAATTTTATCATCTACAACCTTAACTTTAGGTTTAGTTTTAATATAACTTATTTGAATAACAAAATAAGAACTACCACATTTAAAATTAAGAGAAGTATACTTAGAACGATTAGTCAACATATTAATAGCTATCGTCTCATTAGTACTCGCAAAACTAATAAATTTATCATCCCTAAAAATAGCAGCATTATCAAGTTTAATATAAGTATCAGCTTCACTTTCTTCAATATTTTCTATCTTTTCGCCAGCAGTTGTATTTCCAATAACACTAACAGAAGTTAATACTGGTTCAATCCCATCTTCTAAAAGAGTTTTCAAATACTCATTATATTTAATTTCGATAATAGAAGATTCTACTTGTAGCGAACTTTGAATGTTAGTAGCTATATTTTCAGATGGAAAACTTTCTAAAGGAGATAGTATTTTTAAAATATCATTAGCTTTTTTTTCCTTTGAAACAACTACATAAAATTGTCTTCTTGAATTAGGATTGCGAAGGAGAAAATCAATAGTTTTATATACTCCTTCTTTAGCTACATCTTTTGATATAACAACTGTATCTAAGTGAGCTAAATATAACTCTTTAGGTATTTTAGTATCAATTATCTCTAAAGCAGAAGTAATAGTTTCGCCACTACCTACATAAATAGAAGATTGAGCTTCTCCTTCTTTAGAACTAACTTCTGGTTTTTTAGAATTAGCTATTAAAACACTTACAACATAGTTTTTATCATCTTTATCAATAGCTATACCTGTACAGACTGCAATTTCATTTAATTCACGATAATTCCAACAACCAGTTAATAAAAACATTAAAATTAAACTTATTAATATTTTATATTTCATTTTTTCTTCCCCATTCTTTTTATATTGTTAGTTAGAAATGATGGACGATATTTCATATCTCTTCTAGGTTTTATAATTAAACTATCTTGAAGTCCAACTTTGGAAAAAGGACTAAATGGTGTTATATAACAGACTCCTAAGGTTTCAATACTACAAAGTTTAATCATAAATAGTAGTAAAACAACTATAAATCCAACAATTCCAATAGTAGCACTAAAAAGCATAAATCCTAATCGCCACCATCTAATAGCACTTATAAATTCAATATCGTTAAAAACTAAAGAACAAATTGAAGTTAAAGCTACTACAATTATAACTATTGGGGAAACTATTCCTGCATTTACAGCAGCTTCTCCTAAAATTAAAGCTCCAACGATACTAATAGCTGTTCCAGAAGGGTTAGGAGTTCTAATATCACTTTCCTTTAAAATTTCAAATGAAACAATCATTATGATAATTTCTATAGCTGTAGGAAAAGGAACACCACTTCGCTGGACAGCTAGTGAGGTTAATAGTTGATCTGGGATTAGTTCTTGGTTAAAAGTAGTAAGAGCGATATATATTCCTGGACCTAAAACAGCTAAAAGAAAAGCGATAAATCTTAAAAATCTAGTAAAGGAAGCATTGATTGATTTTTGGTAGTAATCTTCAGGACTATGAAAAAAGTTTACTAAAATAGCTGGCATTACTAATACATAAGGTGAGTTTTCTACTAAAATAGCTATTTTTCCTTCTAATAAGGCTCCACATACTAAATCAGGTCTTTCAGCTGCGATAATACGAGGAAAAGTTGATTGGTTTTGTTTGATTAAAAATGATTTTATATAACCACTATCTAAGATACCATCAATATCAATTTCGTTTAATTTGTTTTTTACTTCAGCTACTTTATCTTTGATTGCTATATCATTGATATAAGCAATAGTAACTTTAGTTTTAGTTCTTCTACCTATTTTCATATCTTCAAAATAAAGGTTTTTGTCTTTGATTCTTTTTCTTATTAAACCTAGATTTATTAAGTGGTTTTCTGTAAAACTATCTTTAGGTCCAATAATAGATGAATTACTAGTAGGTTCAGATACTCCTCTATCTAAAGTAGCTTTAGTTTCAAAGACAATACTTTTATCATATCCATCCACAAAAACACAAGTAAAACCACTAGCTATTAAAGTAAATAGTTCATCGTAGTTATCAATTATTTTGTATTTAGAACTATATAAAGTATTTTTTAAGTATTCAAAAATATTTTCAAACAAATTGTTTTTTTTATATTTGGCATCATAACTTAAACTACGCATAATAAAGTCACTTATTTTATCTTCACTACATACACTTTCTAGATATACATAAGCTACTTTTTTATTGTCTATTTTTATGATACGATCAACTATGTCTGAACTATTTCCATTCATTTTTCTTATATAGGAAATTACTTTAGTTACTTTTTTATCGATTTTTTGCATTATATCCCTTCTTTACTTTTTTATTATTAACTAAAAATGGTATTTTATGTATTTTGAATTTAAAATTTAAAATGTGTGTTATAATTATATAGGTGAAAGAATGGATAGAGTTTTGATTAATGATTTGAATCATCAAGGTTTAGGGATAGCTAGAATAAATGGTAAGGTTATTTTTATACCTAATTGTTTAAAAGATGAAGTAGTAGATATTGAAGTTTTAAAGGATAAAAAAAATTATATGATTGGTAGACTTATAAGTATTTTTAAGGAAAGTAAAGATCGTGTTAAACCAATATGTCCTTATTTTGGGGTATGTGGTGGTTGTGATATTATGCATATGACATATGATAAACAACTACTTTTTAAAAAAAATAAGGTTGAGAATATTTTAAGTAAGTATTTAAGTATGAATATAAAGGTTGAATCTATTGGATGTGATGATTTATACTATAGAAATAAGGTTAGTTTTAAAGTTGATCAAAAAATTGGTTTTTATAAAAAAAAGAGTAATGATATTATTAATATTGATAAGTGTTTTATTAGTTTACCTGTTATTAATGATATAGTATCTATTATAAATGGTTATAGTTTAAATAGGGGAACTATTACGATAAGGGCTAGTTTTACTACTGGGGATGTTATGGTTATCCTTGATAAAAATAATTTGTTTTTAAAGGATGTTTTAAAGGATAAGGTTAGTTCGATTGTTTTGTTTGATAATTATAAGTATACTAATATATATGGTAGTAATTATTTGATTGATAGTATTGATAATATTAGATATATGATATCGCCTTCTTCTTTTTTTCAGGTTAATACTTTAGGGGCTTCTAAGTTATATGATCTTATTTATAGGGTTTCTGATTTAAAGGGTGATGAGAAGGTATTAGATTTGTATTGTGGGACTGGTACGATTAGTTTATATTTGTCAAGGTTTTGTAGGAGTGTAGTTGGGATAGAGATTAATGAGGATTCTATAAGGGATGCGAATAAGAATAAGGCTCTTAATAATATTTGTAATGTTAAGTTTATATGTGGGGATGTTTTAGGTAATATTGAGTTTGATGATTATGATTTAGTTATTGTAGATCCTCCAAGGAGTGGTTTAAATAAAGGGGTTATTGATGATTTGTTTAAGATAAATTCTAAGAAGATTGTTTATGTTTCTTGTGATCCTATGTCTTTGGTTAGGGATTTAGGTATTTTAAAGGATAGGTATAGGATTATTAGTGTTAATATTGTTGATATGTTTGCTTATACTTATCATGTTGAGAGTGTGGTTTTATTAGAAAGGATAGATGAAAGTTGAGTTTCATCTTTTTTATGTAAAGTAATACATTATATACTTGATTAAATGGTTATTTAATGGTATATTAGTAGTGTATAAGAAAGTAGGTAATGGATATGTTAGCAAATAGCAAATGGGGGGGGGCATTTAGAAGCTTTAATTAACGATGTAGTAGAGGATATTTCATAGAGTCGTGTTTAAATGTACAGGACTTTTTATAGTGTTTGTATAAAAAATGAAGTGTTGGGAACAATAAGAATTGGAGGTATTAAATATGAAGAGAAATAATAAGAAAGGATTTACATTAATAGAGTTACTTGCAGTAATAGTAATACTAGGAATAATAGCACTAATTGCAACACCAATAGTAATAAATGTAATAGAAAAAGCAAAAGAGGAAAGCTATAAAAGAAGTGTAGAGTTTGCGATAGATGCAGCAGAGTTATATTTAGTAGAAAATGGATTATCAGAGATACCAGAAGGTGGTATAGATGTTAAGAGTTTAAAATTAAAGAATAATAATTTTGAAAGTGGAAAGATAGTAAATAAAGATGGACAAGTTGTAGCACAAAATCTAAGTAATGGAGAATATTGTGCAAGTGGAGAAAAAGGAAGCATCGAAGTAACTAAAGGAAGTTGTGGAGAAATAGAAGAAGATACTAAACCAGCAGAACCAGTAATAAAAAATGGATTAGTACCAGTAAAAATAGATAATGAGGGAAATGTAACCAAAGCTAATACAGAAGAAGAATGGTATAACTATGATAATCAAGAATGGGCTAATGCAGTATTGCTTACAGATAGTGCAACAGAAAGTGATTACAATAATTATACTACACCAATTCCAGAAGAAAAAATAAAAGCCTATTTTGTATGGATTCCAAGATATAAATATAAAATATTTAATAATGAATTGTATTCATCTAGAACAAATTTAGAACAAAGAGAAAAAGAAATAGAAATAAAATTTCAAAATATTAATGATAAAATATATGATGGAACAGAAAATGGGCAATGGTTAACGCACCCAGCGTTTACAACATTGGGAGTAAGTGGAATTTGGGTAGGAAAATTTGAATTAACAGGAGATATAAATAATATAACAGTAAAACCAAATTTAAATAGTATGATAGGTCAAAAAGTACAAAAATTCTTTGATTTATTATATAAATTTGACAGAAACTTAGATAGTCATATGATGAAAAATACAGAATGGGGAGCAGTGGCATACTTGTATCATTCAAAATATGGAAAATATGGAAATGAATTATATAAAGAAGCAGCTGAAAAAGAAGTATATATAAATAATTGTGAAAATATGATAACAGGGATAGCAGGAGACAGTGCATCAGCATCAAGTACAAATACTTGTACAAATACATATGAAACAGAAAAAGGCAAAAAAGCAAGTACAACTGGAAATATAACAGGGATATATGATATGTCAGGTGGAATTTATGAATTTGTAGCAGGATATAGAAAAAATGGAAGTATGAGTTCTAGTGGATTTACAAGTGAACCAATAGAACAATATCCAGAATTAAAAAAATATTTTGATGTTTATGATGATAGTTCAGTAGATTCAAATAGCAATTATACTACAAGAAAATTAGGAGATGCGACAGGAGAAATGGGTCCATTTGGTACAATTAATGGTGGTGGAATAAGTAGTTGGTATGGCGATAACGCTGGCTTCGTCATGGCTAATATTCCATGGTTTGGACGTGGTGGTATCTATGGTGACACTACTCGCGCTGGAGTGTTTTACTTCATTTATAGTAGTGGTGCTTCGAGCACTAACTTCACTTCTCGCCTAGTCCTTTCCCCTTCAAAATAAACATAAAATAAAAATATTAATTATAAAACAAGTTGACATTAAATAAATTAAGTGCTAGAATATGAGAAAAAAACGTATTAACGTTTTTTTTTACATTAAAAACTGGTATAATATTATAAATAGTGGGTGAAGTTATGTCTGATTTAATTGTAATAAAAGATTTAAATTTTAGCTATAAAAATAAACAAATATTCCAAAAACTTAATTTAACTATCAAACAAGGATCTTTCACAACCATAATAGGTCCTAATGGAGCAGGAAAAAGTACCCTTGTGAAATTATTAACAGGAATATTAAAAACTTATAGTTACGTAAATATCGATGGAAAAATACTATGTCATGATAACATAAAAGAAATAAGAAAAATAATAGGAGTAGTCTTTGAAAATCCAGACGATCAATTTGTCGCTGAAACTGTAATGGATGATATTGCCTTCTCCTTAGAAAATATGAAATTACCCAAAAAAGAAATAAGAAAACGTATCAAAAACGTCGCCAATTACTTAAACATAGAAAACATCCTAGAAAGAGAACCACATAGTCTAAGTGGAGGCGAAAAACAACTAGTAGCCCTTGCTAGCGCATTAGTAATAGAACCAAAAATACTAATCTTAGATGAAGCCTTAACGATGATAGACCCAATAGTCAAAAATTGGATTTTAAACCTATTAAAAGACTTACATAATAAAACAGATATCACTATTATTAATGTAACCCATGACGTAGAAGAAAGCTTATATGGTGATGATATAGTCGTTATACACAATGGAAAAATCGTTTTAAATGGAACCAAAAAAGACGTCTTAAAAGAAGAAAAAATGTTTACTAAATTAGGTCTACAACTACCTTTTATGGCAGATTTATCAATCAAATTAAGCTACTATGGATTAATTGATGACCTAATATTAGATATGGATGAGATGGTGGATAAATTATGGAAATAAAATTAGAAAATGTAGGTTATATCTATAACGATAAAACACCACTTAAAAAAGTAGCTTTAAAAGATATTGATATCGAAATAAAAGAAGGTATGATAAATGGTATCGTTGGACCATCTGGTAGTGGTAAAACAACAATCGCAGAAATCATGAACGCCTTAATTCTACCTACCAGTGGTAAAGCTAAAGTAGGTGAATTTCTATTAGAAAGAAAAGTCAAAATAAAAAACATAAACGATTTGCGTTTTAATGTAGGATTAGTATTCCAATTTCCAGAAGAACAATTCTTCAATACATCTGTTAGAAAAGAATTATCATTTGCCTTAAAACGTTTCAAATACAAAACAAACAACATCGAAAAACATATAAGTGATGCCTTAAAAATGGTAGGATTAGATGACAGTTATCTAGATAGAGATCCATTTTTACTAAGTAATGGTGAAAAAAGAAAAATAGCTATCGCTTCTATCTTATCTTTTAATCCTAACGTCCTAATTTTAGACGAACCAACAATAGGTTTAGATAATAAAAGTAAACAAGATTTAATAAGACTTTTCAAATTATTAAAAAAGAGGTATAATAAGACTATCATAGTAATTAGTCATGACGTAGAATTTCTACATTTAATGGTTGATTACGTGTTTGTGATAAACGATGGAAAAGTTGTCTTAGAAGGTAATAAATATGAGGTATTTACTAATCCTAATTTAGCTTCTTATAAAGTAAAACCTCCAAAAATCATTGAATTTTCAATGAAAGTACTAGAAAAAAAGAATATTAGAATGGGTTATCGTGATGATATTAACGATCTTATGAAGGATGTGTATCGTAATGTTAAATAATATCATGGTAGGTAAATATTACCCAGTTAATTCAAGAATACATATGATGAACCCAGTATCTAAAATTATTTGTACATTTATATTTATTATTACCCTTTTTATGACAGTAACTTTAAGGATGAATATAGCTTTATGTATGATGGTTATTCTTTTAATGTTGATGAGTAAAATACCATTAAAAATCTATTTTCGTACCTTAAAAAGTATTAAATTTATATTACTTTTAATCGTTATTATCAATTTATTACTTCAAGTTGATATTGAAACAACTTTAGTTATGATTATAAGATTATCATTATTAGTTTTATATACATCAATTCTTACTCTAACAACACCACCTACTGAGATAACTTATGGATTAGAGATATTTTTAGCCCCTTTGAAAATATTTAAAATACCAGTAAATCGTATGGCTTTATCGCTTAGTTTGGCTTTAAGATTCATTCCAACCATTATTGATCAAGCAAATAAAATACTAAAAAGTCAAGCAAGTAGAGGGATTGATTATTACAACTCAAAATTGCGAGGTAAATTTGAAGCTTTAAAAGCCATGTTAATGCCAATGTTTATTTTGACTGTTAAAAAAGCTGACTCTTTAGCTATGGCAATGAGTTTGAGATTGTATAATATCAATGCTAAAAGAACTAATTTTAGATTAAATATTTGGGGTTTATTTGATACCTATATGGTAATGATGCATATATTACTTATCATGATAGTCATAGTAGGAGAGGTAGTATGAGGTATTTAATGACATTTTCTTATGATGGTTCTGGTTATAAGGGCTATCAAAAACAACCAAGAGTTAAAACTATTCAAGGTGAAATTGAAAAAGCCTTAAAAACAGTTAGTAATCAAAATATAGATATTCATGCTAGTGGAAGAACAGATGCCAAAGTTCATGCCATAAGTCAAAAAGCTCATTTTGATTTAGATATGGATATTACCCCTGTTAAACTTAAAGAAGCTTTAAATAGTTTACTTCCAAGTGATATATATATCAAACAAATTGAAGAAGTTAGTGATTTATTTCACGCTAGATTTAATGTTAAAGCTAAGGAATACATTTATAAAATTAATATGGGTGAGTATAATCCAATTGAACATAAATATGTATATCAATACAATAAAAAACTAGATGTAGTTGAAATGGAAAGGGCTTTAAAGTATTTGGAAGGGACTCATAATTTTAAATCTTTTTCCAAAACTTTAGAAGATAAAGAAGATTATACTAGAACAATAGTCCAAGCCAATTTGATTAGAGATATGAAAAATGTTAATAGTATAGTCTTTAGCTTTTTAGGAACTGGTTTTTTAAGATATATGGTTCGTAATATGATGGGGACTTTAATTGAAATTGGTGAAGGCAAAAGAAAAAGTGAAGATATCATTGATATTTTGAAAAAAGAAGATCGTAAGTATGCAGGTAAAACTGCTAGCCCAGAAGGCTTATATTTGAAAGATGTATTTTATTAGGAGGAAATATGAAGAAAAAAGGGATTATTATTGGAATTGTAGTAGTATTAGTTTTAGGAGGATTACTTATTTGGTGGTTTACTAGTAAGGATAAAAAACCTACTGATCAAAAAGAAAATCCATCAAAACAAGAAGAGGTAGAAAATCCTACTAGAGATCCTAAAATTTTAAAGGCAGAAGATGACGCTAATAAGTATGCTAAAGCTTTAGAAAGTTTACTTGCTAGTAAAAAAGCTTCTAATAAGAAAGCTAAAGTAGATTATGACAATTATACTAAGACAACAATTAAATACGATGGAAGTAAACCTAAAAGTGTTAATTTGCAAGTTAAAGATGGACGAGTTATAACAGGAATTATAGCTGTTGATGATTATGTCGTTCAAATTAAAAATGGTAGTGTTGATACTAGTAGTACAATGCCTCAAGTTATGGATAATGGCACTAGTGCAGGTGGAGGTACCAATTAGTTTATGAAAAAAGTTGTAGTTATAATAGTTATTTTATTGGCTGTTGTTTTGATTACGCAATGTGTATATGGAAAAAAACCTAGTAATGATGAACCCACTAATGAGTCTGTAGGACCAATTGGGAAAACCTTGGCTGAACAAAATGCCAATGCGTATATTAGAGCTTTAGAAGATCAATTAACTATGAATTTGATGAATGATCCAAATTATGAAATTCCATCTAGAATTACAGATGTCTATGCTGATTATAGGGGTGAAAAACCTACTAGCATTGATCTTACTATAACTAAGGATATTGAAATTAATGGTAATATTATCATAAATGGTTATAGTGTAACTATTGTAGATAATATTGCTGATAGTGAAAAGATAGTTAAACAGTAGCTTATAAATACAATATTTTGGCAATTTTTAATATTAAATACATAAACTTTATAAAAAGGTCAATTATTATTGACTTTTTATGATATTTTTAGTAAAATCTTAATTGGTACATTATTTTATCCCACAAGGTGAATCTTGGGACAATTCACTAATAGTTAGAAAGGGAAATATTTATGAAAGACACTTATATGCAAAGAAAAGAAGATGTTAAACGTAATTGGTATGTTATTGATGCAACTGATGTTAATTTAGGTCGTTTGGCTACACGAGTTGCTCATATCTTACGTGGTAAACACAAAGCTACTTTTACACCTCATATTGATGGTGGTGACTTTGTGATAGTTGTTAATGCATCTAAAGTTAATTTAACTGGTAATAAGTTAGATAAAAAGATTTATTACAATCATAGTGGTTATACTGGAGGATTAAGAGAACGTAGTGCACGTGTTATGCGTGATAAATATCCAGTTGAAATGGTCGAAAGAGCTGTTAAGGGAATGCTTCCAAAAGGAAGATTAGGACGTCAAATGTATAAAAAATTATTTGTTTATGAAGGTAATGAGCATCCACATCAAGCTCAAAAACCTGTTGAGTTAAAGGTAGATTAAGGAGGTTAGTATGGCAGATAAGAAAAAATGGATTGGAACTGGTCGTAGAAAATCATCAATTGCTCAAGTGGTGATGGTACCAGGTAAAGGTAATATTACTGTTAATGGTCGCGATGTTAGAGATTTTTTCCCATATGAAACTAATGTAATGGATTTAAAACAACCTTTGGTAGCTACAGAAACTGAAAATACATTTGATATAACTGTAAAAGTAAATGGTGGAGGCTTTACTGGTCAAACAGGTGCTATTCGCCTAGGTATAGCAAGAGCTTTATTAGATTATGATAGTAATAATGATCCTAATAGTGAAACTAGTTTTAGAAAGATTTTAAAAAGAGCTGGTTTTATAACTAGGGATGCAAGAAGTAAAGAACGTAAGAAACCAGGATTAAAAGGTGCAAGGAGAGCGCCACAATTTTCAAAAAGATAGGACTTTTATACCTTATAGATTTTATATTTATAAGGTTTTTTTATTGATTTGGGATATTAGTAAATTACGATATTTTGTTTGTTCATAAAATATAGTGGTGATAATATGAGTAGTTTATTAGAGTTTATAGATGAGTTTTTATTTCCTATTTTAGCTACTGTTATTACTACTGTTGTTAGTTATATTGGAATTACTATTAAGAAGAAATATGAACGATATGCTAATAATAAGATGATTAAAGAGATTATTAATTCTACTGTTTTATATGTTGAACAAAGGTGTAAGAATGGTGGTAAGTGCAGTACAGATAAGTTTAATTTGGCGAAAAAGAAGGTAAAAGAATGGTTAAAAGAGGAGAAACTTTCTGTTAGTGATACGGAAATAGAAACTTTGATTGAGAGTGCTGTGATGAAGTTAAATGATAAATAAACTATTGTTTTGAGCAATAGTTTTTTTGTGAAATATGATAATTGTTGAATATAGAATTAAAAGTGAGTTGTAGTATTATTTACCAGGAGGAGATAGTCATTGTGTAACTAATGTATAACAATTAAAGCCAAAATTATAGAAAGAATTGAGGTAAAGTTATGAACAATAGTTACATTAATGAAGAGGTAATAGATGGTGATATTTCAGATGAAGAATTTGAAAGAAAATATTTGCCATGTATAGATAATTTTTGTGATTATATGAAAAAATTTGTAATACCAGATGCAGTAGCATTTTATTTAGCAAATGAGTATGATAGA
>CANQER010000017.1 GCA_947595415.1 uncultured Bacilli bacterium | reverse complement strand
AAATACCCCCCCCCATTTGCTATTTGCTAACATATCCATTACCTACTTTCTTATCCATTACTAATATACCATAAATTAATAAATATGTAAATAAAAAGTGACACGTATTAAACATGTCACTTAACATAACTAAACACGACACATACTATTTGTACTCATTCTTCTAATTGCACTACCTAAAGCTCGTCCTAAATCTGTAAAAATATTTATAGCCTTTAAAGCACCATTTAAAATAACTCCAGTTATCTTAATGCCACCATCAACTTCTAGTAGTTCTTTTTTACTTAATCTCATAAATCCCTCCTTATCTGCATTTATATGGTCTTGTATATCCATCATACATACCAATAATAAAAGATATAGCTGCGAAGAAAGCTGCACCAATTCCAAGTAAAGCTCCTCCACCATTTACTTGTAAAAGTTGTTTATCTGTTAATTTTATTTTACATCATTCCTTTCTTAAATTTTTCTTTCAATATTTCAAAAACAGTCTTCTTAGGCAGTTTAAAGTCTAATTTAACTAAATTATTTTCAATTTTATACTTTTTATCAAGATCTACTTTTAATATCAACTGATAGTACTTTTGATTGTTTATAATATATTCATCACTAATATTTATAACTTCATAATAAACATCTTTACCATTTATCTTTAAACCACTTTCTAATGGTTCATAACTATCAACTGCCTGATAAAGTGAAACATAATAATTATTTTTTTCTTTTATTACTTGACCTGTATATGTTTTTTCTCTTTCAATCTTAACAAAAAAACCAAATATAACAGTTATAACAATTAAACATAATAGTATTACTTCATAACCAATAATTCTTTTAGGAACTTGATAAAAAAACACTGAATCATTTATCATTTTTATCTAACTCCTTTACTATCTTCCCATTTTTAAGTTCAACAATCTTAGAAAACATGTCCATATTTTCAAGACGATGTGAAACTACAATAATTGTTTTATCTTGAAAACGATCAAAAATATTTTTAAGAATTTTCCTTTCCAAATTAATATCCATCTGATTTAAACCCTCATCAATAATAAGAATATCAAAATCAGATAGTAAAGCTCTAGCTAAAACAATTCTTTGTCTTTCTCCTCCTGATAAATTAAAACCATTTTCCTCAATCATTAAATTATAGGAAGTATTATTTTTGTTAATGATTTCATCAACATAACACATCTTAGTAATATCCAAAAACTTACTATCGCTTATATTTCTTTCTAACAAAATGTTATTCTTAAGTGTATCAGTAAATAAATTTTCTTGTTGGGAAATACATACCACATTCTTATTTAAACAACTACTTTTATAATCATTTATATCAATATCATTAATATATACCTTTTTCCTTTTTACTTTGTAGTAGCCCTTTATAATTTTAACTAAAGTTGATTTACCACTACCACTTTTACCTATTATCATAACCTTTTCTTTAAAAGGAATATTCAAATTAATATTTTTTAAAATTATATCTCTATCATTATGAGTAAAACTTAAATTTTTAAATACAATACTTCCTTTTAACCTTTGGTTTAAACTACCCTCATCCTTATGATAACAAATAATCTCACTAATTCTTTTAAAAGCTATTTTAGTTTCCCTTATATCAGTATCTAAATCAACCACATTTCTAATAGGTTCTAGAAAGTAAGTAAGAAGAGCATCAAATGTAAGTAAAGTACCTAAAGTAATCTCTCCTTTACATACTAAAAGACAACCTACTAAAATAATAATAATTAACCCAATATTATTAACTAATTCCTTAAACAAAGATTGAAGATTATAATAATTTTCAAATTTAAAAATATTTTTTAAATAATTAAGGTATTTTTTTACAAAAGAATTTGTAATTTTAACTTCATTATTTATTCCTTTAATTGACTCATAAGAACTAATACATTCGATCATATAAGATGTTGTGCTTGCTTTTTGGACTTGGATTTTAGCAATATAGTTATTAAATATTGGTTTAAAAATAATCACAATTAAAATATATAAAACTAAAATAATAAAAGCGATAAAAAATAAAGAATTACATACAAAGTATAAAATCACAAAAGATATAATAGTAAGAGGTAGATCCATAAATAAAGTTAGAAAAACATTACTTATAGTATCCCTTATCATTTCCACTTCCTTTATTCGTGATACAATCTCTCCTGTTGTTCTATTGCGATAATAATTATAAGGGAGATTAACGATATTTTTAAAAGTATCCACTGTTAGAGTAAAATCTAAATTTTGGTTTAAATTAATCAAAATTATATTCCTAAAATAATTAGTTATAATTTTTAGAATATGAAGACTTAAAAACAACATAAATATTATCATTAAATAAGTCTCTTTTTTATTAATACCATCAATCATATACTTAAAATAAAACGACGTTACAATCGATAAAAAAGTTAAAATCAATGACAAAATTAAAATATTAATTATCTGCCTTTTATTATTAAGTAAAATGTTAATAAAGAATTTATATAAAGACATATCATTGGTTATTTTTGGTATAGGTTTAAGGGGTGTTAAAACGATTACAACATTATTCCATATTTTAATAAAATCATCTAATTTTATTTTTTTAATTTTATTCGCAGGATCACCAATAATTAAATACTTTTTTTTAAAATTGATTTCATAAATCACAATAAAATGTTTGTATTTATTATCAATGGTTACACTTGCGATAACAGGCAATGTAATATCTTTATTTAACTCATTTAATTTTAACCCATAAGCATCAAATCCTAAAGTTTTAGCAGCCTGAATTAAATGATAAGCAGTTGTACCATTTTTACTTGTCTTAGTTAAATCTCGTAGGTTTTCTAAACTTATATCACCATTATAATATTTTACTATCATTAAAAGACAAGCTGCACCACAATCTTTGATGCCACTTTGTTTAACAAAAGGATATTTTTTCAACATATCTTCCTCCCTACTATATTATTTTTTATTAGAGAAAGAAATCCTTTTGAAATATAAAAAAAACGATTATTTTTCTAAAATCGTTATTTGTTTATTACCATATTTTCTTTGTTTATAAAGGTTTAAACTATCTGGATAATTAAAATCACTATTGTGTTCAACAACAATTAAACTACCTTTTTTTAAAACGTCACATTCTAAAAGTTTTATCAAAATATCATTTAAATCGTATTTATTATAGGGTGGATCTAGAAAAACTAGATCAAATTTAACATCTGTTTTAGATAAAAATAGCTCATAACTAGTATTATATACCTCACAAAAATCTTCCACTTTTAATTTAGTTATATTTTTTTTAAGGATTTTAATTACCTCTTTATTATTGTCCACAAAGTAACATTTTAAAGCTCCCATACTTATAGCTTCTAATCCTAAACTTCCACTACCAGAAAATAAATCAAGACAAACTGAATTTAAAACTCTAGTTTGAATCATCCCAAAAACAGATTCTTTAACTCTATCCATAGTTGGTCTTGTACCTTTAATATTATAACCATTTAAAATACTACCTTTATACTTACCAGAAATAATTTTCAAAAAAAATCAACTCCTAATGAATAATTTTAGAATTTATGGACATTATATTAATGTGATTGATAAATCACACAATGTAAATACCTTTTTTTTATACACATAAACTCCCTTGATGAAATCCTATATATTTATAGGATTTTTCTTATTATATCATTATTTTAGAGTTTGGACAATTGTACCTATCATTTCAAATGTTTGAAGCATTTTTTCAATTCGATCAGAAGGTCTTAACCTTAATTTTTCTTTAACCTCTTCTTCAAACAATTTAAAAGAAGAAGGATTACGATTTAATATTTTATACCAATTAGAATTATGATGAAGATATTCTAAATAAGCAGGATTATTTTTTAATTTAAACTGAATATCAATACTCATTAATCCTCAAAATGTTTATACAAAGGTCTAGGTTTATTTTCCTGTTTTTCTGTTTTATTATTGCCTAAATCTTGAATAACCCCTATTACCCTTTGGATGTTTTCAATCCCAGTTTGAATTCCATCCAAATCAACATTTTTGATAAATTTCGCAAATTCAGCAATTCCTAAACCACTTAAAGCAGTTGTAGCGACTGCTTCTTTTTTTAAATAATCATTCCATACTTCATTATCTTCACCATATAAATCATACATTTCATAAAACTTTTGCCAATTCATTTCCCCATTTTTAACATACTTTAATAAACTAGGATTACTTTTAACAAACTGTTTAAAGGCTTCTTTTTTTTCCATCTTATCACCTACTATAAATTACCTAGTTTATTATATGTTATTATGGGCAAAAATTACCCTATTTTATAAATGCTACATATCCTAAGAAAGCTATAAATATTACTAACATAATAAATCCATTCGTTTTTTCAAACTTAGTAGATTTATTTTTAACCCCTAACCAAATAGAAGCTAAAATCCCTCCTATTAAACCTCCTATATGAGCAGTATTATCGATTCCTTCTACCATAAATCCAATCATTAAATTTAATATTATTAAAGGAATTATTTGTGATTTTAAAACTGATGATAAATAAATTCTATAGTGATATCCAAAGTATAATAAAGATCCTAGTAAACCAAAAATAGCTCCACTAGCTCCTACAGCGACTGTATTAGAAGGAAGGAATAAGATAGATAATAAATTACCTATTAAACCACTTAAAATGTAAATTATTAAATATTTTACTTTTCCATAAAAACTTTCAATTTGAGGACCTATAACATACAAAGCATAATTGTTAAAAAGAAAGTGAATTATACTAGCATGCATAAATATTCCAGTAAACAGTCTATAATACTGACCTGTTACTATTTCATCTTTTAATACCCCTCCAAAGTAAGCTAAAACGTTCGCATCCATTTGAATAAACGAATTACTATAAAGGGATGTAAAAATATAAAAACAAGTATTTATTAAAATTAAAATATAAGTTATAACTGGTAGTTTCATTTTAAAAACATCATTGTTTTTATAAGCTTCTTTTTCTGTTTTTTCATTCAAATCTTTAGTTATCTTCATAAGTAAATCATTACCTTTTTCTTTAAAATTAGTCTTATTGGTAATAGTTGGAAATTCATTTATAACAAGAGGATATTTTTTTAAATCTTTAATATTTTTAATCCCTACTATATCAATATTAGTATAGTTTTTATTATCAATACTTACATTTTCTCCTAAATTTATAAAAATACTTAAAATCTTTATTTTTAAAGATAAAGTTTTTCTTTTTATTTTTTTAGTTATTTGTTCAGTTTTATATAGATCAAAATTTAGTTGTTCATCATTATGAATATAGTTACTAACAATCCTAACAACTTCATGTTCGTTGTTTAAGTTTTCTAACCAAATTTCATTTTTAGCACCATATAAAACTATAGGTTGATAGTTTTGTTCTGTTATAAAGTAATGGATCAATTTCATTACTAATTCATCTTGAATATTCATTTTATAACCTCTTTCCATAAAAAAGATTTTATCATTTTTTTATTATTTATGCAAACTTATCTAAGATGTTAGTAAAACATTCAGGTAACTCGCTTGTAAATTCCATGTATGTTTTTTTAGTAGGATGAATAAAACCTAGTGTTTTAGCATGCAAACATTGACCAGTATCATCTATTAACTTATGATTTCCATAAACAGGATCATTAACAACAGGATGACCAATATAAGCCATATGAACCCTTATTTGATGAGTTCTTCCTGTTTCTAAGTTAACACTTATCAAAGTAGCTTTTTCATACCTTTTTAAAACTTTAAAATGCGTAATAGCTTCCTTACTGTTTTCTAGTGTAACAGCCATTTTTTTACGATCTAATTTACTCCTTCCAATTGGAGCATCAATTGTTCCAGTATCGTTTTTAATATTCCCCCATACTAAAGCAATATAAGTTCTAGTAGTTGTTTTATCACTCAACTGTTTAGCTAAAATATTATGAGCCTTATTATTTTTAGCTACCATTAATAACCCAGTTGTATAAGCATCAATTCGATGAACAATCCCAGGACGAGTTTTACCATTTACATCACTTAACTGTTTACAGTGATACATAAGTCCATTTACCAAAGTATGACTTAAATGACCACTAGAAGGATGAACAACTACCCCATTTTTTTTATTGATAACAATTACATCATCATCTTCATAGACAATATCTAAATCCATTTTTTCTGGCAATATATCAGTTTCAACTTTGTACTCTAAAACAGTTATAATATCATTTTCTCTTACCATATAACTATTTTTAACTTCTTTATCATTTACTTTTATATAACCATCTTTATTCATCTTTTGAATATAACTTCTACTTTCATTTAAAATACCTATTAGATAAGTATCAATTCTAACATTATTTTCTTTTACTTCTATTTTCATATATTCCCTCTTTTACTATATCTATTAAAATGATAGCTATTCCAATTACAATACATATATCAGCAAGATTAAAAACTGGAAAATTAAACAAACTAAAATCTAGATAATCTATTACATAACCATGACTAACTCGGTCAATCAAATTTCCTAGAATACCCCCTATTAATAAACCATATGTAATATCTTCTAATTTGGTATTTTTACGATTTTTAAGAAAGAAAAAATAAATTAAATTTAAAGCAATTAAAGCTACTACTATTAAAAATAAAGTATTTCCTTTTAAAATACTAAAAGCAGCCCCTATATTTTCAACATAAGTTAGTTTAAAAAAATCACCAATTAAACTAATACTAGAATCTACATATATATGAACTAATCCTTTTATTAATTGGTCTATAAAAACTACTATAATAGATATTAAATATATTCTTTTCATCTTATCACCCTATTATAAATTTTAGTAAATCTTTAAGTATTTCTTGATTGTTTTTTAACTTTTTATAAGATATATTATTATAACCTAAGTTGTTTAAAAATTCAATTTGTTCGTTAAATAAATTCATATTACCTATTAATTTACTATCTTCTAAAAAAGTAAATTTTATTTTTAGATCTTTATTTTTAATTTTATAAATTTTAGGATTATAACAATTAAGGTATAAATTAAATAAATTTTTAAATCCTCCAACTGTAAAATCTAGTTTTTGATTAAAACATTTAAAAGTTAATTTAGATAAAATCTTACTTTTTTTACTATCGTTTAAAAATAAATTCACAACTTTTAATACCAACATATCAGTTTTAAGATTATGATTTTTAGGTAGAGGATTACATAAAAACACACCCTTTATTTTATCATCATTTTCACCTAAATAATTTCTTATAACTAAAGTAGAAAAATCACAAGCATAAATATAAATAGGTTTATTTTTAAAACGTTGATTGATATATTTGATAACTTCAGCTAAATCATCTACAAATGATGTTATGTTTAAAAAACTATTTTCTCCATTCCTTTGATCAAAACAAACACCTACATACTCATACTTGGTAAAAAACTCCATATAAGAGTAATACTTTTCTTTTGATTCATTTATTCCATGCAGAAACAAAACAATTCCTTTAATATCACTACTAGGAATCATAAGAGATGTTTTAAGTTTAACCAATTTATCAAAAGATTCAATATTAGTTTTTTGAATACTCTTCATAACACCACCACTATTATGATAACACAAAAAAGCCCAATCGACAATTGGCAACTTTTGTTTTTAATCATTTTCTAAATAACGATTATAATACTTAATCAAACTTTTAGTTATAAACCCTACTACTATTCCTGTTGGAATAGAAAACAATATAAGTAAAGGTAAATAATAAACAATATTAAAACTATTTAAAATAAAAATCGCAACTAAAATTTGACCAATCGAATGAAAAATCGAACCTATAACACTTACCCCTATTATCGATAACTTAGTCTTCTTAGCTATACCCATAGTTAGTACACTTAAAATACCCCCAACCAAACTAAAGAAAAAAGCCATACTAAACAAACCAGTTCTAATAATTCCAACTAAAATTACTCTTACAACAGATACATATAAAGCATCTTTCATACTATATACATATAAAACAAGTAATATCACAATATTAGCTAAACCTAACTTCAATCCAGGAATAAATCCACTAAAAAAAGGTATAACACTTTCAACTAAATTTAAAACTACTGATAAAGCTATAAAAAGTGTTAAACGTGTATATTTTTGTATTTCCATTATCCTATAACCCCATCTAAATTACTTTTTCCTTCTATTTTAATTACAATTTTATTAGGTAAACATACAATACTTTCATACGTTTTAGATATAAAACCTTGTTTACTACAAATATGATAAGGACTTACTTCTTCTGTTACTCGTATTTTCCCATTTTCCTTTAAAATTACAACATTACCATTATAACCTAAGACATTATAAAACTGTCTTTTTTGATCCAAATTAACCTCTAAAACAAGTTTATTATCATAGTATACTAAAGCTTTATTACCACTTTTAGAATTAAAATTTATAAATATAGTAAGACCTATAAATACAAATAAAACAACCCCAATTAAAATAAAATCATATTTATTCATATTTACTTATTCCCTCTGTAGTTATAACTTTATCATCATTACTATACCAAATAACATTAACATCTTGGTATTTTTTAATAAACTCTTTGCCATCATCAATAGACATTAAAAACAAAGTCGTAGATAAACTATCAGCTAAACTACTATCTTTACATATAACAGTAACACTTTTCATGTAATTAGGAGGAAACAAACTAACAGGATCAATTATATGATGATATAACTTACCATTATACTTATAGTATCTTTCATAACTACCACTTGTTACAACAGCTACATCATTAGCTTTTAAAACTTTAAAAATACCATTATCATTAGGACTTTTAACCCCTATTTTATAACCATTTGTTTTATTACCTACTAATACATTACCCCCAGCATTGATAATAAAATCTTCTATTTTTTCACTTTTTAAATAATCCCCTACTAGTTTAGTTACATAACCCTTAGTAATACTACCTAAATCAATATTAGGATGATTATTTTTAATAGTATTATTTTCTAATAAAACAATATCATTAGTATTACTTTGTAACTCACTTAATTTAGGAATTCCTTCACCTTTTTCACGATACTTTTTCCATACATCAACAGCATAACCTATATTTATATCTAAAAGATTATTTGTTTTACTTTTTAACTTTAATCCATAATCTATTAAATCATATAGTTTTTTATCTATTTTTAAAGATTTATCTTTCTTTTTAGTGTTGTTTATTTCATAGACATTGATAAGACCTATATAACCATTATATCTATCTGTTAACATATGATATTCATGAAATATATTATCTACTTTATCAAGTACTTTATCTGCTTGATTTTTATTTTTAGCTTTTATTTTAATATCGATATAAGTATCCATATAAAATAGATTTCGACTATAATACTTATTATGATTTATGATCAAAAATCCTATTAAAAATATTAGTAAAACAGTTAAAACAACTATAACTTTTTTCATCTAAATTATTATTTCTCCTATATCACCATTTTTAAGTAAACAAGCATTTGCATCATCTGTATCAAGATGCATTTCATAATAACTCTTATCACTTATTTTAATATGAACATCATTAATAATAGAACTTTTTTCTTTACCTATTTTTACTGATACTTTATCGTATTTATCAAGACCTAATTTTATAGCATCTTCCATCAAAATATGAATATGTCTTGTAGCTATAATACAACCATTAGTTTTTATTTGTCCTTTAGGACCAATTAAAGTTACAATTTCAGAACCATCTAGATCCCCTGAATCTCTTACAGGAGGATTTATTCCTAAGTGGTATGAATCTGTTTTAGATATTTCAATTTGTGTATAATTCCTTACTGGACCTAAAACTCTTACTTTTTCAATCGTACTTTTATCTGTTTTGATACAGACAAAACTATCTGTTACAAATTGACCTGGTTGATTTAGATCAGCTATTTTATTTAATTTATAATCACTACCAAATAAGGTTTCTAAATCTTTTTGGGTTAAATGAACGTGATGATTAGATATACCAATTTTTACTTTCATAACTACCTCCTTACTTATTATAACACGTATAGTTTAAGATGTCATATTTTAATTTAGTATTTAATATATTTTAAAGAAAGGATTGATGTTATGAATAACAATTACAATTTCCCTGGTAGTCCTATATATTCTAATAATAAGCCTATGCCTAATCAAACTATTGCACCTAATTATGCATCTGACTTACCATTAGAACAATCTTACATTGAAAACATCCTTAGGCTTAACAAGGGTAAACAAGTTAGAGTTCATATGACTTTTCCAGATTCAGTAGAATTTCGTGATCGTGAATTTGTAGGAATTGTGGAACAGTCTGGTCGTGATCATATTATTTTAAGTGATCCTAAAACAGGTAAATGGTTTTTACTTTTAATGATCTACGTTGATTTTATTACATTTGATGAAAAAATCAATTATAGTCCAGAATTTGTACCTAATACGTAAAAAAGATTGTCTTTTCAATCTTTTTTTTAATATTCAAACAATCCAATTGTACTTTCTACAAAATAAGGATCTTCTTTTTTTATCTCAATTTGTTTTTCTTCTGAAACATCATATACATCAGTTGCGCGATCAGTAAAAATAATCCCATTTAAATGATCTACTTGATGACTTATAACAATAGCTTCCATTCCTTCTATATCCTTTATAATATCCTTACCATTTTGATCAATTGCTTCTAATCTAATGTAGTATGGTCTTCTTACCTTACCAATTATATTTGAAGAACTTACACATCCTTCATATGAATACTGTAATCCTTCCATTTTTATAATAACTGGATTAAAATAAACATCTATTTTTTTATCATCATTATCTAAATCATTAATAATAACAATAAAACGTTTTAAAATACCAAATTGATTAGCAGCTACTGCATAAATCTTTTTGGTAAGACAATAATCTATTATTTTTTTAACATCTTCTTCATAATCTTTAGGATTTATAACTTCTTCACAACGTGTTCTAAGAATTTCTTCATTACCAGGTATCGTTTTAATATCCATTAAAATCCACTCCTTTTAAATAATTTTTCTAGTTCATAATTCGTAAACGTTATAATAGTAGGTCTTCCATGAGGACAATTAAAAGGATTATCACACTTACTTAAATCAGCAATCAAACTTTCCATTTCAGACATGGTAATATTAGTATTTGCTTTAATAGACATCTTACAAGCTAATAAAGCAGCTAAAGAATCATTAAATTTTTCAATATTAAAATCTTTTTCAATATGAACTACTAAATCCACAATCTTTTTTATAGCCTCTGTTTGTCTACCTTCAGGTAACCAAGTAGGATGAGCCTTTATAATAATTGAGTTAATTCCAAACTCTTCTACTTTTAATCCCATATTAGTTAAAATGTCTAAATTTTGTTTTAAGACAATATAATCAGCATTAGAAAGTTCCATTGTGATAGGAAAAAGTAAATCTGTTATTTTATCACTAGGATTAGCTAATTTATTTTTATAGATTTCATAATTAACTCTTTCTTTGGCAGCATGTTGATCAATTAAATACATACCATCTTCGTTTTGACAAACAATATAAGTCCCATGAACTAATCCTACAGGATATAATTTAGGAAATTTAGGTTTATCTTTAGAGTTATCTAAATTAGTATCATAAATAAAATCATCATTAACTACTTCTTCATAGCTAACCTCGTTATCTCTAACAGAATCAAAATCTAATTTTAAGTTTTCGTAAGTTGTTTTAGGTTTAACTTCTTCATTTTTAGGTAAATCTAAAGTAGGTATTAATGTTTTTTTAGAAATAGCTTCCCTAATAATTTTACTTATAAGTTGTTTTAACTCTTCTAGTTTACTAAACTTAATATCCATTTTAGTAGGATGAATATTTACATCGATAATTGTTGGATCAACTGTTAGATTAATAACAGTTATAGGGTAACGATTATCAGGTTTATAAGAATGATAACTATCGTTAATGGTTTTGTTTAATTCCATATTTCTAACTACCCTACCATTTACAAGTAAAGTCATGTAATTTCTAGTTGAACGATGAACTTCTGGTAGAGAAATATAACCAGAAATTTCATAGTCATCATTACTACCTTTAATTTCAATCATTTTTTTGGCAATACTAATACCATAGATATCTCTAATCGTTTTTAATTGATTATTATCACCACTAGTATTTAAAAGAACGTTATCGTTGTTTGTTAAAACAAATTTGATATCTGGATGAGATAAAGCAATTTTGTTTACATAATCAGTAATTGACGCTAGTTCTGTATATAGACTTTTCATATGTTTTAATCTAGCTGGAGTGTTATAAAATAGATTTTTTACAACTATCTTTGTACCAGTACGAGCAGATGAATGAGTAACTTCTTCAATTTTACCACCTTTTAAAGTTATTTTAGTTCCTACACTACCAGTTGAGGTTTCTAAAACAATATCACTTACACTAGCAATACTAGCTAAAGCTTCACCTCTAAAACCTAAAGTACTTATATGAAATAAATCATATTCGTTTTTTAGTTTACTAGTAGCATGACGACTAAAAGATAAAACAGCATCTTCCTTATCCATTCCTATACCATTATCAATAACCATTATCTGTTTAGTACCTGCTTCTATTAACTCAATTTTAATTTCACTACTTTTGGCATCAATACTATTTTCTACTAACTCTTTTACAACTGAAGCACATCTTTCTACAACCTCTCCAGCTGCGATTTTATTAGCTAGTAGTTCATCCATTATTTTTATCTTACCCATTTTATCACCTTTTATAACAACTAACATTATATCATAAATTACAAAAAAAAGAAAACCATAACACTATGAGTTTTCTTTTGTATTAAATTAATAATACACTACTATTATATGCTTGTTTTTATAATTTATACCTTTTTTAAAATCTTTTTTATCTTTCCAATATAGATTATATGACAATCATCACTTTCATAATTTTTTTTATAATCTTTTTGGACGTTTGTTAGTGGTTGGTGATGGATTTTTTCTACTACAAATACTAATTTTGATTCTTTAAAATAAATACCATTTTCTTCAAATATAGGATTAAAATTAACTTTACTTATTTTATCAACATCTTTTCCTGATACACTACCAATATAAGCTAACTCTTTTTTATGATCATCTAGAAAAGATATAGTAAAATAATCATTATTAGTTAAAAAACTATTAGTATAACGAGAAGGTCTTACATAAATAGTTAAAACCTCTTCATTCCAAAGTATACCAAATCCACCCCAAGATGCAGTCATAACATTGTAGTTATCTTTATCACCTGCTGCTATTAAGCACCAATCGTTTTTTAATTTAGTAAAAGGATTAAAACTTAAATCTTCAATTTTAAGTTCTTCAAACATTATTTAATAGCCTCTTTTCTTGATAAGTTTAATCTACCACGTTTATCATAACCTAGAGATTTTACAATAATTTCATCCCCAACTTTTACAATATCACTTGGTTTTTCAACACGATTTTTGTCTAGATGCGATACATGAACTAAACCTTCACAACCAGGCCACAATTCAACAAAGCAGCCAAAATCTTCAACTTTTACAACTTTACCTGTATAAATTTTACCATCTTCAACTTCACGAACAACATCTTTAATCATTTCAGCTGTACGATTGATTATATCTTGATCAGTATGGTAGATGATTACCTTACCACTATCTTCTAAATCAACTTTAACTGCGTTAGTATCAGTTACTAGTTTAACATTAGAAGCTTCCAAAATAATTTTAGTAATCATTTCTCCTCCACGACCTATAACATCTTTAATTTTGTCTGGATTAATCATAAATGTCATAGTCTTTGGAGCATATTTACTTACTTCCTTACGAGGTTCTTTAATTTGAGCTTCAATTACATCTAGTATTTGCATACGAGCTATTTTGGCTTGATCTAAAGCTTCTTTTAAAATTTGTTTTGTAATACCTTTAATTTTAATATCCATTTGAAGAGCACAGATCCCATTTCTTGTCC
>CANQER010000016.1 GCA_947595415.1 uncultured Bacilli bacterium | reverse complement strand
TTGCGTTTGTCACCAACAAGCTGTTTGTTTTTCGGAGCATGGAGTTTAGCGCGCGCCTTTTGTGGAGGGAATTTACCGGATTTGTGGCGGCGAGAGCGGCGACGGGGATCTTCACTGAGATTGGAATGATCGTCATGGTGGATGGTCTTCACTGGAATGAGTTTTTGGGCAAGCTGATCGTATCGGCGGTTTCTCTTGTATTGAATTATATTTTCAGCAAATGGATCGTTTTCTACATTGATCTCATTAACATTATTTTGATAATCTTGATATTCTGGTTGGGCATTTTTTCTATTTTTAGGTTCTAAAAATTGAACTGAATCTGCAACAACATCAGTAGTATAACGCCTATTACCATCTTTATCATCATAACTTCCAGTTTGTATTCTTCCTTCTACTGACACCAAACTACCTTTATCTAGAAAATTACATACATTTTCTGCTTGTTTACGCCAAGCAACAACGTTAATAAAATCAGTTTCACGTTCCCCATTACTATTACTAAAACTTCTATTAACAGCAACTGTAAAACGTGAATAAGGTACATTTGATCCAGTATATCTAAGTTCTGGTTTGGTAGTTAATCTACCTATTAACATCACTCTATTCATATTAACTCCTAATCTTCTATTTTAGTTATTAAATGACGTATAATGTCATTACTTATTAAGGCTAAACGATCAAATTCTTTGATAGCTTTATCATCGTTAGCTTCCAAATCAAAAACATAATAATAACCATTTTTATATTTTTTAATTTCATAAGCTAATTCTCTTTGCCCCATATCTTCGAAATTAGTTACTTTAGCCCCATTACTAGTTAAAACATCTTCAAAATTTTTAACAACTGTTTTTATTTCATCTTCTTTAAGTACTGGTTTTACGATAAACATAATTTCATATTTTTTCATAATCCACCTCCTTATGGTCTATTGGCTTTTTTAAAAAAAAGCAAGGAGTAATAATACTCGCTTTAAATTATAACAAAATTTTTATAAAAAGTAAACACAATAATTACTTCTTCTTTAATTTTATGCACAAATATTTAAACATTGAATCTAAAATAACAAATATCCCCATCTTGCATTAAATAATCCTTACCTTCTAATCGAAGTTTACCATTTTCCTTAACCTTTTTTTCATCTTCAAATTTGACCAAATCATCAAAACTCATTACTTCAGCTTTAATAAACCCTTTTTCAAAATCAGTATGAATAATTCCAGCACATTTTTTAGCTGTCATTCCATCCTTAAAAGTCCAAGCTCTAACCTCATCACTACCAGCTGTGAAAAAAGTTTTAAGTCCTAGTAAACTATATGTTTTTTCAATAAGTTTATCTAGTCCACTTTCCTTAATATTTAACTCATCCAAAAACAATTTTTTATCATCATCATTTAATTCACTTAACTCAGATTCTACTTTAGCACACAAAACAATAGCCTCACATTGTTCTTTTTTAGCATACTCAAACACTTTATCAACATAAGCATTATCTTTATTTATCTCATCTTCACTAATATTAGCGACATAGATTATTTTTTTAATTGTAAGTAAATTAAAAGGTTTTAAAATATCTATTTCTTCTTTTTCTAAACCTAGTAATCTAATAGGTATATTTTTACTAAGTCCCTCTTTTACTTTATATAACACTTGAGCTTCTTTTTTTATATCTTTATCATTACTCATAGTTGCTTTTTTACCTATTTTATTTATTCTATTTTCAACTATTTCTAGATCAGCTAAAATAAGTTCAACTGAAATTATTTCAATATCTCTAATAGGATCAATACTACCTTCTACATGCGTAATATTACTATTTTCAAAACACCTTACTACTTCTACAATCGCATCTACTTCTCTTATATGGGATAAAAACTTATTGCCTAAACCTTCTCCCTTAGATGCTCCACTTACTAACCCTGCAATGTCAGTAAATTCAAAAGTAGTAGGTACTAAATTTTTAGGAAGATATAAGTTTTCCAAAAAAGCTAACCTGTTATCAGGTACAGTCACAATCCCTACATTAGGATCTATTGTTGCGAAAGGATAATTCGCAATTAAAATATTTTTTTTAGTTATAGCATTAAACAAAGTCGATTTTCCTACATTAGGAAGACCTATAATACCTGCAGTTAAAGACATAAAACCTCCTTATAAAGTTGGATACATTCCAATACCTATTGGTAAATTTATGATATACCAACCTACAATAATTAAAATCCATAAACTAGCTAATAAAAGTAGAGTTGGCATCATTGTTTTTAATGTTCCAAAAATCGTTATTTTAGTTTTTTCATCACCATTATACTTTTGAAGAAACGCTACCATTATAATAAAGTAGACAAACAAAGGTGTAAATGATTTACCTATACCATCAGCTATTTGAAAGATAAATTGCGTAAAATCTGGTGTAATATTAGCTCTCATAAACAAAGGTATAATAATTGGTGACATAATTATCCATTTAGTTATAGTAGTAGGTATAAACAAACTAATAATGATTGTTACAAAAATAAAGATTAGGATTAAAGGTAGTCCAGATAACTCTAAAACACTCATAAAATCAACTAGTTTTGTAGCGATAACTTCTCCTAAATTAGTATAGTTTAAAATACCTACCATTTGTGAGACGAAAAACATTAAAACAAATACATATCCTAGGCCATCAAAACTTTTAGATAAACCTACACTATAATCATTACTGTTTTTAATATTACCTGATAAATATCCATAAATAAATCCACAAATCATTAAAATAAGTGTTACAATTAATACTATTCCATCTTTAAAAGGAGCAGTATCTGAGAACAATTTAAAAATATATCTTGGTTGACTATTATCAAGTAAAATACCTGAAAATGGTAAGCCTGGACTAATCATATAACCTACTAATAAAAGTAAGATTACAAATACTATAACAGTAACAGAAAAAGCTTTATTACTATCTATATATTCAGTTTCATCTTTTATACTTTTTTTAATTTTAGGTTTTAAGAAATAATCTATTATAAGTGTACCTATATAAGCTAAAATAAAGGTACTTACAATCATAATGTATAATGCAGAAGTTGTATGGTATTGATAGTTAGGATCAACATCTAAGGTCGCTGATAAGGTAGTTAAATCTCCTAACATACTAATATCGTAATTATAGATTACCCCTGTTCCATAGCCTAAAGTAATTCCTATAAAGACTGTTATTATTCCAAGCATAGCATTGCGATCAATATATTTATAAATAATTCCTACTAATGGTAGTAATAACATATAACTATAATCACCTAAAAAGGTTGATATAATTCCTACAAATAAAGTTAGGAAAATAAGTACTTTAGGTTTTAATTTACGAAGAGGAGTAAATATCTTTTTAAAAAGACCACTTGCTTCTCCTATACCTAAACCAATTAGTACAATTATTAAGGTTACTAAAGGTTCAAACAAGTTAAAATTAACTAAAACATTGTTGAATATATATTTAATTCCATCTTTAGAAAGAATACTGTTAGCTGTTGTGACAGTAGTTTCTAACCCACCATTTGTAATAGAGGTTTTTTCACCTTGGATTTGAAAAATATCAAATAAAAAACTTAAGCCCATTATTACAAACGTTAAAATTATAATTGTGATAACTGGACCAAAATATATATTTTTCTTTTGTTTTTTCTTAACCATATTTATCCTACTTTCTTGTAACTTTTTTTAATTTTTTGTTAAATTCGATACGAGGCATCATAATACTACGTCCACAATTTAAACATTTTATTTTAATATCAGCTCCTACCCTTGTAATTTCCCATTCGTTAGATTTACAAGGATGAGGTTTTTTCATAATGACAATACTTCCTAAGGTATAATCTTTATCCATTATGAACCACCACTTGAGGAAAAGGTATTTCAATATTATTTTTATCTAAGGTAAGTTTTACTTGTTTTTTGATTTCTCTTTCAATAGCTATATGTTTCATTGATAAAGTTTCTACTGTAATACGATAAGTTACTTGACTATCAGCTAATTCTTGGACTCCTAGTAACATTACTTCACTTTTTAGATCAGGTAATGTTTTAGTTAAATCTTCACATAAAGCAGTTATAACTTTTTCTACTTTAGTAAGATCAGAATCATAAGCAACTCCAAAATCTACAATAGCTAAACTACTTTCTAAACTAAAATTAGTTACTTCAGAAATACTACGATTAGTTATAATTTTAATTTCACCTGTATAAGCTCTTATTTTAGTAGTTTTTAAACCAAGTGATATAACTTCTCCTTTAAATCCATTTACTTCAATTGTATCTCCAACAGCATATTGATTTTCAAGTAAGATTGAAATTCCTGCTAGAAAGTCTTTTAAGGTATCTTGGAGGGCAAGACCTATTACTAAACTTACTAATCCTAATGAAGCTAAAATAGCTGATGTATTAACTCCATAAACATTTAAAATCATTAGAAAAGCAATTATTATTATAACATATTTTACAATATTTATTAAAATACCAGCAATTGTTTTATGTTTTCTTTTGTCATAGTGTTTATTTTTAGTAATTAAAGCTCCTTTTATAATTGATTTTATAATCATATAAACTAGTATTGATCCTAATATTATACATATTGGAGCAACTATTTCTTTAACTAAAATTTTATCTAAAAGGGTAGTTTTAGCTATACTTTCTACTTGTTGAATAGCTCCTTCTACGTTATTTTGCATATCCTCACCTATTCTTTCACATTCATAATTTCTAATAATCTATTCAAATCAGCTACGTTAGTAAATGAAATTTCTATTTTTTTATCTTTTACTTTAACTTTAGTACCTAAAGTATCTCGTAAAAGGTTTTCAACATATATATAATCTTTGTTTTCTTCACGAGGTTTCATTTTAACTTTTTTAGCTACTTGGTTGTGATTTGTCATGTTTTCAATATCACGAACTGGCATTTTATTTGAAACAATCATATTAGCCATTTCGATTATTTTAGAAGGATTTTCAAGTTTACTTAAAACTCTAGCATGACCCATTGATAACTTTTCAGAAGCAACCATTTGTTGAACTTCTTTTGGTAATCTTAAAAGACCTAAAATATTAGTTACATGACTTCTACTTTTGCCAACTTTTTTAGCTAATTCTTCTTGAGTTATATCTAAACTTATAAGCATTTGTTTATAAGCAGATGCTTCTTCGATGGCATTCAAATTTTCTCTTTGTAGATTTTCTAACAAAGCTATTTCCATCATTTGTTCATCTGTAAAGTTTCTTACTATAGCAGGTATTTTATCGAGGTTTAATTGTTTAGAAGCACGATATCTTCTTTCACCTGCTACTATTTCATAACCTTTAATACTTTTTTTTACAATAATTGGTTGAATTATTCCATGTTCTTTTATAGAACTAGCTAGTTCATCTAAAGCTTCTTGTTTAAAAACTTTTCTTGGTTGATAAGGATTAACTCTTAATTCATCAATATTTATATCAATTACTTCATCTCTAGTAGCAGTTTCATAAATTTGTCTTTCAATTGCATTAACATCAATATTATCGTTGTTGAATAACTGTTCTAATCCTCTACCTAACGCCCTTTTTTTATTCTCCATTTCTTTCAATCACCTCTTTAGCTAAATTGAGATAAGCTTCTGTACCTCTACTTTTAGGATCATAATCTAAGATTGGTTTTCCATGACTAGGTGCTTCAGATAATCTTACTAGTCTTGGAATGATAGTATCATAAACTTTTTCTTTAAAGTAACTTTTAATATCTTCTACTACTTCTAATCCTAAGTTAGTTCTAACATCTAACATTGTAAGTAATACTCCTTCGATATCTAAAGTTGGATTTAGATTTTTTTGAGCTAACATAATTGTATTTAATAATTGCATTATTCCTTCTAAGGCAAAAAATTCACATTGAACAGGAATAATTACTGAATCAGCAGCTGTTAAAGCATTGGTTGTTAGGATACCTAATGATGGAGGACAATCAATTATGATGTAGTCAAACATATCTTTTGTCTGATCTAAATGTTTTTTAAGTTGGGCTCCTTTGATAAAATTAGGTTCAGATCTACTCATTTCCATTAGTTCAATATCAGCTCCAGCTAGGTTTATATTAGCTGGAATTACCCATAGATTTTTAAATTTTGTTTTTAAAATTACGTCTTTTAAACTAGCACGATCAATAAGTAAATCATATATACTTTTATTGATATTAGCTTTATTTATTCCAATTCCTGTTGTTGTATTACCTTGGGGATCTAAATCGACTAATAAAGCTTTTTTCTTAAGTACGCCTAAAGAGGCTGCTAGATTTATACTAGATGTTGTTTTACCAACTCCACCTTTTTGATTAACTAAAGCGATTATCTTGCCCATTATATCACCATTTTCTACTTATTTCTTACTTATTATTTTATCAAAAAAAGACTCATAAGTCTATATAATACGATAAACGAAATAAATATTTTTTAAGTAGCTAATTTACTATTACCATTACTATAATCAATTTCTATTCCATCTTCTACGTTATAAATGAATACATTAAAACTTAATTTACCATTATCTTCGATTGAATATGCTTCTAGATTTATACCTGTTGCTAGTAAGTTATTACCTTCAAAAATAGGGGTTGCTTTATATAAAACATGATTGTTAGTGTTTTTAATATAATTAGCTACTTTATTTTCAAATTTTAACATACTTTTAATATTAGTGGTTCTTGTACAAGTAAACAAGTTTTTTTCATTAGCATTTTCACCTGTTAATTGATAACCTATTAGGTGACATCGATTATATAAATACTTACCTGAAACATTATCGTATTTGACTGTATGCCAACCAGATGGTTTAATCATTCCAATTGAGCCTCTTTCTTGTGTAGGCATTAAATCGTATCCTATATTAGCGATTGCTACACCTACTCGTCCTAAATTATCTAATTTACTATATTTTTCAAATGATTTTGAATAATCTTTTTTAGTAAATGTAGGAATATTGTTATTAAGATAAATATATTTTTTACCACTATATTTTGGTATTTGTTCGATTGTTATATTAGGTTTATTGTTTTCTGAAAATACATTTTTTATTGTTGGTTCTAATAAGTTTATCAATGTAATTATGATTATAGTTATAGTTAAGGTTAAAATACTACTTATACCTAAAAGTTTTCTTTTCATTTTACCACTCTCTTTTATTATTATAACACTTTCAAAGGTTTAAAAAAACAAAGATTTTATCTTTTATAAGACTTTAATCTTTGTTTTATTATTAGTTTTCTATTTCTAAATCAATTGAAATATCATCATTAACTTCACTTAAAGAATTTGTATCTTCTGATTCTGTTACTTCCTCTTTTACTTCATCACTTTCATTTACTTGTTCTGTTTGTTCTAAATCTGTTTCATTTACATCTGGTTCATTTGAATCAGGTAAAATTGTTACTTCTTCTTCTTTTGTTACTATTTTATCTTCTGGTATTTCTGATTCATTTGGTTGTGATGAGTCTTCACTAGAAGGAGTAATTTCTGTTTTTTCAATGACTTTTACTTTTTTTAGCTTGTTTTGAGCCATATTTTTAACAGCTTCAACATCTGGTTTAGTGATGTTAATTTTAATTTGATTATCTTTAGTTACTTTTACTGGACTTCCACCTTGACTACCTGTTACTTCAACGATTGTTAAAGTTTGTTCTTTTGCATTTAGTCCTGTTAATGGTTCAGTAGTAACATATTTATCATCAATTTTGGTTACGTTATATTCTTGTTGATAAGTAGAATTAGTTTCATCATCAGTTTCAATTTTAATTTTAGCAGGAACAATACCTGAATAATTTGGTATTACTCCACCAATCTTAAATGATAATTTAACATCTTCTCCTTGTTTAAAAGTATTGTCTCCTATATCAGCACCTTCATTATTTACAAGTTCTATATCGTTTAATGATGGTTCATTTGATTCAGTAATATAGTGAATATAACTAGCAACAGTAATGGCTTCAACACGTTCTTCATCTGATTGTTTATTTACAATATTACCATGATATGGATCAAAACGAGTCTTAATTACTATTCTGTAAGGTCTATTTAAAGTTAAGCTATCAAGATTTTCAAAAACTATAGTTTGTTCACCATTTTTTATATCATTAATTATAGTATTAGATTGTATAGTTCCAATAGTTGCTTGGAAATATGATCCATTACTAAATGTTTTAAGCATATCTGTTTCATCATTAATAGTAACTTTTACATTGACTTTCTTATGTTCCCAATCATTTTCTGTTACATAAGTAAATTTTGGAGCTTGTCTTTGAACATCAACAAGTTTTTCATTACTATTAGCAGTTTGTGTTTCTACTTCTTTAGTTTCTGTAAGATAAACATAAGAAACAGGTTTTAATTTAATGACTGAACTTTTACTAGGTATAGTATAGTCAGCTTTACATACAGTTTGATAATTTCCACCATCATTTCTTACTGGTTCATCACATTTAACTTTATTTATAGTTGTATTTCCTTCTTGAATTCCTACTTTTTGGTATGTATCACCAGTATATTCTGTCGTATTAACAACAAAATCTTTTATATCGCCATCTAATTTAACATTAGATTCAAATTCAAATTTTACAGTAAAATACTTATTACCTGGATATGTATATGGTGTTTGGATATCAAACTTTTTAAAATCTACTCTAGCAGCTATAGCTACATGAGCTGAAGAAGCAATAACTTCATCATCATGAGTTTGACCATCTGTTCTATCATAATCAGCTATAACATCAACTTGATATCTATTAGCTCCTTCTAAAGCTTTAGTAAAGTTAACTTCACTTCCTGTTATTTCGATTCTTTCTTGTTCTTCAGAAGTATCACTATTTTTAAGAACAGCATATTTTGTTCCTTCAGTAATTACATTATCTTGATCTGTAATATCAATAGTTGCTTTAATCTTATTTCCTTCTACTTCTTCTGCTTGTACAGTAGCTTCTGGTTTAGTTTTATTAACTAAAACAACTGGACTTTCTTTTTCTTTTACAACACCTGTAGAAAAAGTTACTTCTGTTATTTTAAGTTCTGTTCTATCATTTGGATTTTTTACTGTAACTGTATATTGATTTTCTTCATCTAATTTACTAGCAGGATAGTTTTCATCACCAATTTTTACTTGAGCTATATCAGCAGCTGTATCATTAGTAACTGTGAAATTTAACACAATTTTACTAGTATCATCAAAGTGATCTAAAGTTAGTACATTAATACTCACTGATTCATAATTAGTTATAATTGAAACATTTTCATATGAAACAGTAACTGTATCTTTAAATTCTTCTAAATCTAACTCTTCACCATCTAAGTCATAATCTATTAAAACTTTAACATTATATATACCATTTTCTAAAGAACTAATATCAGCAGTTCCTGTATTACTATCTGGAGCAAATTCTAAAGAAATAGTTTCACTACTATCACCATCTACCTTAGTAAATTCCATTTTAGCATCTGTTTTAGCTTTATCTTCATCAATAATATTTACAGTAGCTGTCGTATCTGTATAAGTTGGAGTTGCCTCAACACTAGGTACTTTTTTTAGTACATAAACATCTTTGTCTTCTGCCTCAACAGTTTTTGAACCAACGCCATCAGCATAAGTTATTTCAGTTGTTTTAAATGTACGTTTACCATAAGTACTTCCAGCATTGATATCTACTGTATAAGTATCATCTTCTTCATTGTAAGTAACAGTTCTATCTATTTCATTAACTTTAATTGTAGAAACTTTAGAATCTGTATTATCATTAATTTTATAAACTAATTTAATATCCCCATCTTTAACAACAGTTTGGGCAGTTGAAACACTTACAATAGATGCTTCTAACTCTTTATTTATAGTTACTTCATTAGTTTTATGTACTATATCTTTTTCACCTAAATTATAAGTAACTTCAAGTACAACTTTATATTCGCCCATCTTTGGAATTTCTAAACTTTTAGTAAAATTATTTAATTCAGTTTTATCAATAGTTATTTCATGAGGTTCAGGATAACCTGGTCCTGTAATTATAAGTTTACCACTTTTAACTGTATCTTCACTCTTAGGTTCAGTTATATTAATAGAACCCTTAATTTCATCATTTTCATAAGTAACACTTAAGTCATCAAATTGAGGTTCAGTTTTTAAAACAGTAGTTGAAACAGTTTTAGCATGATCATTTAATTCAAAAGATTCCCCATCTTCATAACTAAGTTTAGTTGCTTTAAATTCCTTTAATCCTGCAGTTTCATCTTCATTAATCTTAATTGTTACTTGATATTTATCATCACTACCTTCAACAGGTGTAACTTCTATATCACCATTGTTTTCAATAGTAATTGTAGATAAAGTACTTTTTGTATTATCTATAATTGTATAAATAATAACTACATTTTCACCCTTTTTAACAAATTCAGGATCAATTGTAGCCTCAGTAATAGTTGCATCAACATTAACCTTTATTGTTTCTTGTTTAGTAACATCTTCTAAACTACTACCATCACCTAAATCATAGATAAGAGTTAAGGTAACATCATAATCACCAGCATCTCTTATTACTTCATTAGTAAAACTTTTAGATGCAAACTCTTCAGCTGAAAGATTATAAGTATCACCATCAATTGTATATTTAGCTCCAGTAGCTGATGAATCAGTATCAGTTAAAGTAAAATTACCACTTATTTCTCCACCAGCAGCTGTTAGAGAAAGAGAATCAATTGTTGGAGCTAATTTAAAGATCTTTACTTCTGTATCAAAAGAGCTTTCTAAAACTACTTCTTCATCTCCATGATATGTTAATTTAGTAGCCTTAATAGTTCTTGTTAAACCTTCTCCCTCACTTGGTACAGTAACTGTTACTTTATAAACATTATCACTTTCTTTAACTAATTTGTCACCTTTAATTACAGTACCATCAATTGTCATATTTGTAAGGTCTGTATCAGTATTAGACTCAATAGTATAATGTAAGTCTATTTCTGATCCTCTATTAACCATTTGTTCATTACCAGTTACTTTAACAATTTTAGCTTTAATAGCTTCATGAACTGAATTACTACCTTCTTTTTCTAGTGATGCAACATTTCCATCACCTAAGTCATAATTTACAACTAAATTAACTTTGTAGTCACCAGCTTTTGGAAGATCAACATTAACCTTAAATGGTGTTTGTTCTAAATCTTCTTTAGTTATTTCATATTCATAACTATCTTGATCTTTCCTCAAGATAACTTTTCCTCCATTTATAGCTTTATCAGTATCAGTTATACCAAAATTACCCATTAATTCATCACCATTTAAAATTGGATCAAAACTAGTAATTTCTGGAGCTAGTTTTAAAATATCAATACTTGTAGTATAACTTAAAGTTATTTCTTTTTCATTATAAACAACTTTAGAAACCAAAATATCTCTAGTTAAACCTTCTCCTTCTTCTGGTACAGTAACTGTTACTTTATAAGTACCATCATCTTGTAGTGTAGCAGTTACATCACTATTATTAATAGTCATCGTAACTTGACTAGCAGGTTCTTCTGTATTTGACTCAATAGTATAATATAAATCTATTTGTGATCCTCTTTCAACCTTACTAGCAGGTGTTTTAACATCTTTAATAGTTGCTGTTATATCTTGAGTAATATTTTGAAGACTTGCCTTTTCAATAGATAAGATATTTCCATCACCTAAGTCATAATCTACAACTAATTTAACACTATATTCACCAGCTTTACCTAGTGTAACAGCTTTAGTTACAGAAGTTTCATTACCAACATTTAATTCACTTAATTCTAATGGAACTTCAGTTTTAAAATTAGCTGGTCCTTCAATAACTAACTTACCACCAGTTACTGCCTTATCATTATCACCTATAGTAAACTCTCCTGTTATATTAGCTTGATCATAACTAGCAGTAAAACTATCAATAGTTGGCGCATTTTTAATATAGATATATTCTATTTCTTCATTTACTTCAATTGTTTTAGTTGTACCATCAGTCTTAGTAATCTTAACACTTTCAAAAGTTATCTTACATTTACCTTTTTCTTGGCATTTATCTAAAGGTCTATCAAGTTCATATACATCATTTTCATTTTTAGTTACTGTATAAGTATTTCCATCAATTGTTACTTCTGTTACATCAGTATATGAGAATGATCCATTTTCAAATGTAAGGGTTAAATCTGTATTATCATTTATTTCTTCTGGAAGAGTTGGATTTTTAAGACTAAAATTATATTCTCTTACAAAAGTTTCTTCTACTTCTTTAGTTGCTTCACCACTATATTTATTATCAGTTTTATTTTCATCTAAATCGTAATCTAATGTGATTACTAAATCATATTCCATGTTTTCTTTTAAAAGTGGAATAGAATAAGTATTAACTCCTACTTTAACATCATCTTTATTTAAAATTTCTGTATCTGAAGCTATAGTTTTATTTCTAGCAAACATAGCAATTTTTCTAGGTTTACTATTCATCACTACTGTTCCAGAAACAAAAGCATTTTCTGGGTCTTTAACTTCAAATGTTAAAACAGGTGTTTCTTCTCTACCATTAATTTTAATGTTTTCAATAGTTGGTTCGTCTTTTAAAATATAAACAGAAGCTGTTTTCTTAGAAACTTTAATCCTTTTACCATTTTCCAAAACTATCTTTGTAATAGTATAATCATAATCACCATAATTTCCTTTAGCTTTAATAGTTACTTCGTATTTATCCCCTACTTTTTTAACAGGATAAACAGTACCATTTATTTCTGCAGCTTTAACTGTAGAATATGGTTTTACATTAGCTTTGAAACTAATAATGATATTTTCACCTTTTTTAACTACTTCAGCATCTGAAAGATAATCATCAATAGTTGCATTATAAACGATTTTACTAACAGTAGGTTTACTACTATCTTCATTTAGGTTACTATTAGCTGCGCTATCTATACCTAAATTTGCTTCGTTTTCTTCATCTTCTATTTCTGTAATAGTTACATCATCTGTTTTACCATCGTCGTTTTTTTCAATTTGAATCAAATATTCTCCTTTATTAATTTTAGGAGTTGATTCCTTTTTGTTTCCTAAAATTATAGCTACAATTACTAATGCTAAAACTAAAATTCCAGCTACTACCATAGTTACTAGTTGTTTTGTTTTAAATTGTTCTTTAGTTTTAACGTAATATAGTAACATAAATATTACAATAGCGATTGCAAATACTCCTGGTATAATCCAAGTGTTAGAATCTTCTAAAGATTTACCATCGATTTCAACACTAGTTTTATCAACAACTCCATCATGAGTAGCTGATATAGTTGTATCGCCACTTAAAGCATCTTCTTTTACTGTAAGGGTTAATTTAATATTATCATTTTTACCCTTAGAAAAGTAAAAACTATTACCTTTTTGAGTAACAACACTACCATCTTGTAAGTCAAAACTTTCTATATCTATTGGCTTGAAAACGTTTTGATCATAATCAACAGAAATGTTATCACTATCAATATCGATAGAAATAGTTACCTCCTCTAAATTTTTAGCTACGTTTTTGTCAATATCTAGCTCTTGAGCATTCACGTTCATAAATGTGAAGAAAAGAGCTAATCCTATAAATACTTTTTTCATACTACTTCCTCCAATTTCTTTATATATTAACATATTCAAGCAACTTTGTAAATGAAGCATGTCCTGCCAATTTTTACCTGATTAAAATTTAATATATTTAATAATAATTTTTATGTATAGCTATTAAATACATTAGATTTTTAAATCAAACTTGCTTCATGCACCTATATTATAGCATAAAACTTATATTTTTGCTATTAATTTATATTATTTTTTCCTTTATTTACAAATGCTTTTTTTAGCATAATTAAAAAAAACTCTTTTAAGGGATAAAAGAGACTTTTTAAATTAGCACAAATTGAATTAAAATTATTGTGCTATAAATATTTGTTTTAATTAGGAACATTTAATAGTTGGATGATTGCCAAATTTCTTAACTGAAGGTAGGCGATATAATAAACAAGAATGTTTTTTTAATTCTATCTTTAGTAATTCTTATCTTCCTATTAGTATTATTACTATTTATAGTTTTAATATAAAAAGAAAATCACCTAACTCAGCAATGAATTGTACCCATAAAAATAGACAGATAGGAAAAAACACCTATCTTTTTTTGATATAATATAACATAGGAGGAATA
>CANQER010000015.1 GCA_947595415.1 uncultured Bacilli bacterium | reverse complement strand
TGTTTATGATAATAGACAGTCATCATATCCAACTTATAATTATGGTGCAAGAATCTTAGGAGATGCAACAGGAGAAATGGGCCCATTTAACACTTCTGGTAGTTGGTATATTGATTATGCTTCCTTTATCGCAAATACGATTCCATGGTTCTATCGTGGTGCTGCCTATAATCATGGTGATACTGCTGGAGTATTCGCATTTAACAGTAACGATGGCAGTGAACACTGGGATTGTTCTACTCGCCTAGTCCTTTCTCCAAAATAATAAAGTAACACACAATGTGTTATTTTTTTTATCTAAAAGGATATAAACAAATAATCAAGTATTATATATTAGATATATTCATAAATAATAAAAACTTCTAATAAAATTACATAGGTGATACCATGCATATAATAAACCAATTAAGAAACTATCTATTAGAAGATGAATTTAAAATAAACATCTATAAAAACAAAATAAACATAGTAAATTACGAAAGCATAGGTCATTTTGATAACAATCAAGTAAACATCAATTATGATGGAGGAAAACTAAAAATAAAAGGTGAAAAACTAGTTGTATCAAAACTAATGAATGATGAAATACTAATAACTGGTTTAATCAAAAATATAGAATTGAGTTGATTAAATGAAAAATCAATTTATAAAAAACTTTATAAGTGTTATCAAAATAAATATCCAAGGTAAAAATATCGAACGATTTATCAAAAGACTATATACCAATAAAATAGAAATATTAGAAATAAAATATCTAAATTATAACAACGTTAATATAAAGATCTATAAAAAAGACTTTAAAAAAGTACTAAAACTAAAAACAACCTATGAAATAAAAACAATCAATACTTATGGATTTATCAAAATAAAAAAAGTCTTAGAAAAAAACAAAATACTAATAATAGCTATAATATTTGGAATAATATTACTATATGTACTTAGTAACTTCATTTTTTCAATCGAAATAGTTCATACAGATAAAAATCTAAGAAAACTAATCAATAACGAATTAGATGAATATGGAATAAAAACCTATCATTTTCAAAAAAGTTATGAAGAAATTCAGCAAATAAAAAAAAGAATAATTGAAGAACATAAAGATAAAATAGAATGGTTAGAAATAGAAAAAGTAGGAACTAAATATATCGTTAGATTAGAAGAAAGAAAAATAAACGATAGTAAAAAAAGTACTAAAGTTAGAAATATAGTTGCTTCCAAATCAGCTATTATCACAAATGTAATAGCTAGTAAAGGAGAAATCGTAAAACAAAAAAATACCTATGTTAAAAAAGGTGATGTTGTAATAAGTGGTGAAATATATTTAAACGAAGAACTAAAAGACAAAGTAAGAGCAGAAGGAGAAGTTTATGGTGAAGTATGGTATCAAGTAACTGTTGATTATCCTTATACTTATTACGAAGAAAAACAAACAGGAAAAATGAAAGATGTCTACGTTTTAAAATTTTTAAACAAAGATTTTGAACTTTTTAATTTTAACAAATACAAAAACAAAATAAAACAAGATAATAACTTATTATCTCATCCAATTTTACCTATTAGATTAGTAAAACAAACCCAAAGAGAAATAGAAATAATTGATAAAAAATATACTAAAAAAGAAGCTATTATAAAAGCAGAAGAATTAGCTCAAAAAAGATTACTTAGTAAATTAAATGTAAAAGATGAAATTATTAGTCAAAAAACTTTGAAAGTTATAGAAAAGAATAGTAAAATAGAAGTAGTAGTATTTTTTACAGTCAATGAAAACATAACAGCTTATGCTAAAATAAAAGATCAAAAAAAAGAACAAGAATCGAGGTAAATATGTTTAGACAGATAATCCTTACTATTTTTAGTAATATATGGCCAATGATTTTAATATTTACAGTCATCCTAACAACCATTAGAATAGTCTATCTTTATTCTAATAATAAAAAGTTTGTCTTTTACAAAGAAGCTTTAATGTTAGGATTTGTAATATATATTCTTTGTTTGTTCCATGTTGTTACATTTCAAGATGTTAGTTGGTCAACTTCTAATTTTACACCATTTAAAGAAATATTTAGATATGATTTTGGAAGTGGATTATTCTTTCGTAACGTAGTTGGCAATATGATTATGTTTGTTCCTTATGGATTTTTTGTAGGTTATGTTTTAAAAAACAACCAAACTAAAGTAATAGTTTTAATTACCTTGATTACTTCAATTACTATAGAAACTACGCAACTTGTGATAGGAAGAGTTTTTGATATTGATGATATTCTTTTAAATCTAATAGGAGGATTAATAGGATTTTACCTATTTAGATTTTGTAAAAACATTCAAATTCACTTACCTAAATTATTGAAAAAATAAGTCACTTATAATATAATAGTAATAGTAGTTTTAATAGTTATATTAAGCTATTTATTAGGAGTTTTTAGATGAATAAAGTAATGTGTTTTAAAAAAGTAGAGAATGCTAAATACGTAAAGGATATTGTCAAAATAGTAAAATATACTTTAAAAAAAGAAAAAGTAACCAATGGTGTTGTTAATGTAATATTAGTAGATGATGATGAAATTAGAAATTTAAATAAAACATATAGAGGAATTGATAAAGTAACAGATGTTATCAGTTTTGCTTTAGAAGATTCTAAAATGAATATAAAAACAAAAGAAAGAATACTGGGTGATATTTATATATCTGTTCCTAAAGCGATAAGTCAGTCTATTAGTTATGGTCATAGTTTTAAAAGAGAAATTCTTTTTTTAACAGTTCATGGAACTTTGCATTTACTAGGTTATGATCATATGAATAAAGAAGATGAAGAAAAAATGTTTACTCGTCAGGAGATGATTTTAAATGGATTCAGAATTAAGAGATAGGCAAAAAAAACCAGGATTTAAGCGTTTTATTAAAAGTTTTGGTTACTCATTTGATGGGTTAAGATATGCTTATAAGTATGAACAAAGTATGACTATTCACCTTTTGGTTGTTATAATAGTTGTAGTTGTAGGAATTGTTGTTAAAATAAACTTAACAGAATGGCTTTTAGTTTTAATCTTAATGGGTCTTGTTTTAGCAACAGAACTTATAAACACATCATTAGAAGCAGTCGTAGATTTAACTTGTCCTAAAATTCATCCTTTAGCGAAAGTAGCTAAAGATACCGCTTCAGCAGCTGTTTTTGTTTTTTCGATAGTAGCTTTTGTCTCTGGTTTAATAATTTTTATCCCAAGAATTATGACATTTATTCAAAGTATATAGGAGGAAATATGTTTAATGAATTAAAACAGTTATTACAAAATTCATACGCACCATATTCAAATTATAAAGTAGCTTGTATTTTAAAAATGAAAGATGGAAATATAGTAAGAGGAGTAAATGTTGAAAATGCTTCTTATGGAGCTACTATTTGTGCTGAGCGAAACGCTATAAACGCAGCTATTACTAAAGGTTATAAAAAAGGTGATTTTTCTAAAATTTATCTTATGGTAAGTAGTGATTCTTATGCCATGCCTTGTTTTGTATGTCGTCAAACTATTTTAGAATTTTTTGATATGGAAGATGAGTTAATCCTTGTAACTTCTAAAGGAGAAAAAAGTTATAAGATAAAAGATTTTATTACTTTACCATGGGGAAAAGAGGATTTAAAATGAAATCTGGATTTGTAGCTTTAATTGGTAGACCTAATGTTGGTAAATCTACTCTTATGAACCAAATAATAGGTAGTAAAATAGCTATTATATCTGATAAACCTCAAACAACGAGAAATACAATTAAAGGTATATATAATTCCAAAGATACGCAAATTGTGTTTGTTGATACACCTGGTATTCATAAACCAAGACACAATTTAGGAAAGTATTTAAATAGACAAGCCTATTATACGATAAATGATGTTGATTTAGTTATTCTCCTTGTTGATGGAAAACTTGGTAAAGGTGATAAATACATAATCGAACAGTTAAAAAATATAACTAAACCAGTTATCCTTGTTATTAATAAAATTGATTTATTAACCAAAGAAGAAATAATGAAAAAAATATTAGAATACAAAGATTTATATGATTTTAAAGAAATCGTTCCTGTATCATCTTTAAAAAATACTAATATTGATACTTTAATAAAAGTTATTAGAAACTACTTAAAAGATGATGTCAAGTATTATGAAGATGATGATATAACAGATAAATCTTTAGAGTTTATTGTAAGTGAATTAGTAAGAGAAAAAATTTTTAATTTAACTAAAGATGAAATACCTCATTCTACTACTTGTGTAATTGAACAATTTAAAAAGAAAAAAAATGGTTATTTGATAAATGTAGCTATTATAGTTGATCGACCATCGATTAAAAAAATCATTGTTGGAGCACATGGTAGTATGATAAAACAAATTGGTATTAAAGCTAGATATGATATCGAAAAACTTTTAAATGAAAAAGTATATTTAGATCTTTTTGTTAAAGTTATTCCTAAATGGCGTGATAAAGAAAGGTATTTGTCAGAATTTGGATATAAGGATTTTGAATAAATAAACCTATATTAATCACTATATTAATAGGAAGGTGATTAGATGAAAAAACAATTGTTATGGGATTTATTTAGAAATACAGGTAAGATAGAATATTATATCGAATATAAAAGACAAATAAAAAGGTGAGGTAATGTTAGAAAAAATAGAAGGGATCATATTAAACGAACGAGCTTATGGCGAATCTAGTAAAATAATTAACGTTTTAACTAAAAAGTATGGTATAATTGGTATGATAGCCAAAGGAGCAAGAACTCTAAAAAGTGAACTTCGTAGTGTTAGTAGTAAACTTACATATGGAAATTTCAATGTTTATTACAAAGAAGGTAAGTTATCTACTCTGTCATCTGTTGATGTAATAGATAATTTTAAAAACATCAAAAAAGATATTCATAAGATAAGTTACGCTGCTTTTTTACTAGAGTTAGCAGAACAAGTTTATAAACAAAAAAACGACGAAGATATATATAACTTACTTATAAGTGGTTTACTTAAGATAAATGAGAATTTTGATCCTTTAGTTATAACTAATATTATTGAACTTAAATATTTGGATTATTTAGGTGTGATGCCTATAATCGATCGTTGTTGTGTATGTGGTAATACTTCCTCGATAGCGACTTTATCGAGTTATAAAGGTGGTTATTTGTGCAATAATTGTCGTACTGATGAAAAAATTGTAAGTGATAAAACCATTAAACTAATTAGAATGTTTTACTACGTTGATATATCTAAGATAAGTAAATTAGATGTAAGTGATATTACCAAAAAAGAAATCAATCATTTTTTAGATGATTATTATGATCGTTATACAGGTCTTTATTTAAAAAGTAAAGTTTTAATTAGTAACTTGTCAAAAGTTGATATATAAGAGGTGGTTTATGCAAGAATATGTGTATTTAATAGTTCCATTTTTGACTTTAATAATTGCACAAATAATTAAATTTACAATCGAATCAATTCAAGCTCGTAAACTAAAATGGGGACGTTTGTTAAATGGAATGGGAGGAATGCCTAGTAGTCATACGTCGTTTTGTTTTTCTATTACGATGCTTATTGGATTTAAGTTAGGATTTACTACACCTTTATTCGCAGTTAGTTTAGTATTTTCGTTAATCATTGCTTATGATTCAATGGGACTAAGAATGGAAAGTGGCAAACAAGCAGTTGTGATTAACCATATTTTAGATGAAATATTTTCTAAAAATACTAAAGAGGGATTTAAACATTTAAAAGAACAATTAGGACATAGTCCAATAGAAGTATTTTTTGGAGCAGTCCTTGGAACTGTTGTAAGTTTTTTATTTAGTTAGAAAGAGGTATTAGAATGAAAGGGAAAGTTATAAGTGTTAGTGAAAAAGATAAAAGCATTAATGTAATTGTAATATTTAAAATTGGTAAAGAAGAATTTATAGCTTATATCAATGAGAGTAAAAAATTAAGTGAAGAAGAAATTTATTTAGGTAGCTTAAGAACTATTGACAACAAAAAAATCATATTTAAAATAGAAAGTCAAGATTTGTACAATCAAAGTTTTGAATTGTTAGACAAGTTTTTAAAAGGGGAAAGTAAAGTTGAAATAGTTCCTTTAGATGATATTAAAAGTATGGAATTAATAACTGCTAACGAAACTGGTAAAAAGGTAATAGATTATACTGATTTTTTCAAACAATTTATCTTTGAAAATCCTAAAAAAGCTAGTTTTTTAAAAAACTTTGAAGATCAACCTGTAATTACTGAAAGTAGTTATGATAGTTTTGCTGAAAATACTTATAAACCAGTAAGTAGTATAAAACCAACTATGAAACCAACTTTTAAACTACCAAAAATAAGTCCTACAATGTTAACTTTTATTGTAGGAATGATTGCTTTAATAATAACAGTTGTTTTATTCCAAGATAATATAACTAGTGTTTTTTCTAAAAAAAGTGTAAATAATACTGTTGATGTAACTAAACAGTTAGTCTGTGTAAAAAAAATAAACAGTAGTATTTATGATGCTAGTGAAGAAAGTAATATTGAGTTAGTTTATCTTAACAATAAATTAAACAAATGGACAACTACTAAAAGATTAAAGTTTAACAATGATACTGATTATCTAACTTATAAAAGTATAACAGGTACAAATAGTAATTTTAACGATAATCAACTTACTTATGTTTTACAAACTAATGTAGAGATAAGTGATAAAAGTAAAGATTACGAAAATTTAAACGAATACGATAAAGCTATGAATTATTTGTTAAATAAAGATTATGTATGTAATGGTAAAAGTCTTGATTCAAATTATAATGTTCAAGGTAATGATGAAATAAAATCAATAAAAGATACTAATTATATAGCTTATGATAATTGGAAAATTAGTATTGATAAAATATCTTTAGGTAGTGATATAATAACTTTTAACTATACAATTAAAAATATTTCACAAGAAAAAAGAAACATAGTTTTAAATTTAACTTTGTATGATAGTAAAAATGAATCTTTATTATCTAATGGTTATAGTTATAACTTAAATGGTAATTCAGAACTTGAAAATATTGTTAATTTAGATATTAGTAAAGTAGAAGATGTCAGTAATTATAAAATAAAAATAGAATCAAATTAAATCATTGATTCTCAGAGTGTTGACAAAGTGATATGTTTAAAATGAACATATCGCTTTTTGTTTCAAAAAAATAAAAATGATAAAAAATGAATTTAGTAGTTATAATAGTAAAGATGATGATTTAGAACGATAATTTTATGGTAAAATTATATTAGATAAGAAAATTAACAAATTGGTCAAACTCGTCTAGCTAATTATAGAAAATTCCAACCAGTGGTTAGAAAATTAAGATTCAACACGTCTGAATAATTATTAAAAATAAAATTCCAGCCAATGGTTGGAAAATTAAGGAGGAAAAATAGATGGAAACAGCTGTAATGGAAAAAGCAAAAGATAATGATGGAATAATTAGTGATATGTATGATGAAATATCAAGCATTATATTAAATAATAAAAATAAAATGATTTATCAAATAAATAATACTTTAGTAAAAACTAACTTTATGATTGGAAAAGTTATTGTTGAGAATGAACAAAATGGAAACATCAGAGCAGAATATGGTAAAGATATTTTAAAAAAATTGTCTAAAAAACTAACTAACAAATTTGGAAGTGGATTTAGTTTATCTGGATTATATAATATGAGGTTATTCTATAATAAATATAAAAATAGTCAACTATTAGATAGTAAATTGAGTTGGAGTCACTATTGTTATTTAATATATATAGAAGATGATGATGAAAGAAGATTTTATGAAAATGAATGTATTAATTCTAAATGGTCTAAAAGAGAATTAAAAAGGCAAATAGATTCATCATTATTTCAAAGATTATTACTTTCAAATGGTAAAGCAAATAAACAAAAAATATTAGAGTTATCAAAAAAAGGACAAATTATTAGTAATCCAACTGATATATTAAAAGAACCTTATGTATTTGAATTTTTAGGTATAAAAGAAAATAAACCACTTCTTGAAAGTGATTTAGAAAAAAACTTAATAAATCATTTATCTGCATTTCTTATGGAATTAGGAAAAGGTTTTATGTATGTTGGCAATCAAGTTAGAATTACACTAGATAATAATACTCATTATTATGTTGATCTGGTTTTTTATAATAAAATTTTAAGATCTTATGTATTAATAGATTTAAAAATGGATGATATGAAACCAGAATATGCTGGCCAAATGAATATGTATGTTAATTACTATAATAAAGAAATTAAAGATGAATTTGATAATGAAACAATTGGAATCATACTTTGCACTGGTAAAAAAGGCGTAACTATGGAATATGCTTTAGGTGGTTTATCTAATAATATATTCGCATCTACTTATACTTACTATATTCCAAATAAAGAACAATTAATTAGTGAAGTTGAAAAAGTATTAGAAAATAACGAATAAAATTCCAAAGTAAAAGGTCCAGTAAAATTAATTGAACCTTTTTAATTATTAATTTTTATATTTTTTAAAGCATCACTCCATACAATACTTTTAAATTTTTCAATTTTTTTCAAACAAAAAGCGATATGTTCATTTTAAACATATCACTTTGTCAACAGTCTGAGAATCAAATTAAATCATTGATTCTTTTTTTTGTATCACTATCTAAATTACTAATTATTTTTTTAATTTTAATACTTTTTTCATATAGTTTAAGAATACTTTCATAGTAATATAGTTTATCTTTTCCATCTTTTAAAGCTTTATGAATAGCATTTCTACTTATATTATAGTTTTCACTCATTTCTAGTAAAGACAAGTTGTTAAAATAGTAATCAACAAAGTATTTTTGTTGTTTGTCTGTAAGTAACTCCCCATAGTAATCGTATAAGTTATTTAATAAAATATGATCTTTCATATTAACCTACCTAAAGCAGAAATAACTAAAATAATTCCTACAACAATACATAAAGTACTGTAGTGTTTTCTTTTAAATGTTTTATAGTTATTGTAAGCTAAAAGAAACATCAAAACAGCCATTATACCTTCACAAAGAGGGAAAAAAACATTTTCAAAAATACTCATTACAAGAAAAAAGAATAAAATAATTACTAAGATAACTTCAACTAAAAAACTAGTTTTATTAATTCCATTTTTCATAAATCTCACCTAACCATATCTTTAAACAAACCATAAATATATTTTTCGATATCAAATACTTTTAAATCTTCTTTTTGTTCACCTAAACCTACATACTTAACAGGTATTCCAATACTTTCTTTGATTCCAAGGACAATTCCTCCTTTAGCAGTACCATCTAGTTTAGTTAAAACAATTCCTGTAATTTCAGTAACATCTTTAAAATTTTTAGCTTGACTTATTCCATTTTGACCAGTTGTTGCATCTATCACAAGTAAAACTTCATGAGGAGCATTAGGAATAACTTTACCAATTACTTTATTTATTTTATCTAATTCATTCATTAAATTTACTTTATTTTGAAGACGACCTGCAGTATCAATTAAAACGACATCATAATTTTCATCTTTAGCTTTAGTTAGTCCATCATAGATAACACTAGAAGGATCTTTATTAATACTACTTACAATATCACTAGCTGTTTTACTAGCCCATATTTCTAGTTGTTCGATGGCACCTGCTCTAAAAGTATCACCAGCGATCAATAAAACTTTTTTACCTTCGTTTTTAAGCTTATAAGCTAACTTACCAATCGTTGTAGTTTTCCCAACCCCATTAACTCCAACAAATAAAATAACAGTAGGACCATTTTGATTGTAGTTTATTTTATTTACCATAATTTCATTGTTGACATAAATTATAAACATTTCATCAACTATTACTTCTCTTAGATCATAAGCATCAATAATGTTATCTTTTTTACATCTTTTTTTAAGTCTATCGATAAAATCCATAACTGTATTTACTCCAATATCTGCCATAATTAAGATTTCTTCTAGTTCTTCAAAGTAACTATCATCAACTTTACGATTTTTTTTACTTAGAATATTTAACTTGGAAACAAATTCATTTCTCGTCTTATCTAAAGCTTTATCATATAATTCTATTTCTTGTTTTTCTTCTTTAGTTATGATTTTTTTAAATTTGTCAAATAAACCCATTTTATCACCTTTTCCTATAAACATTTTACACTAAATTAAAATAAAATACTAGTATAATATATTTTAATACAAATATAATTTAGAATAAAACATTGACTAAAATAAAAAAAAATATTAAAATATATTTATACAAGCGATGATGGGGTGGAAACCTATTAGCTATATATTATAAAAGTGATTCTTCTAGGAATAAGTAAGGTGGAACCACGGGCTTGCTCGTCCTTACATTTCTAGGGGGATTTTTTTTAGAAAGAGGGATATTTATGACAATGGAAAAAATGGTTAATTTATGTAAAAACTATGGATTTATTTTTCAAGGTAGTGAAATTTATGGAGGTCTTGCGAATACTTGGGATTATGGACCACTTGGAAGTAGACTTAAAAACAACTTAAAAGATGCTTGGCGAAAGAGATTTATCCAAGAACGCAAAAACAGTTATGAATTAGATGCTGATATACTTATGCACCCACGTGTTTGGGAAGCTAGTGGTCATGTGGCTAGTTTTTCAGATCCTTTAGTAGATTGTAAGGAATGTAAAGTAAGACATCGTGCTGATAATTTGATTGAAGATTTTGATCACAATGCTCACCCTGATAGTATGACAACAGAAGAAATGATGCAATATTTAAAAGACAAAAAAGTACCATGTCCAAATTGTGGTAAATCAGATTATACTGATATTAGACAGTTTAATTTGATGTTTGAAACATATAGAGGAGTTACTAATGACAGTAAAAGTGTTATTTACTTAAGACCTGAAAATGCTCAAGGAGAGTATGTCAATTTCTTAAACGTTTTAAGAACAATGCGTGCTAAACTACCTTTTAGTATAGGACAAATAGGTAAAGCATTTAGAAATGAAATAACTCCAGGTAACTTTACTTTTAGAACTATTGAATTTGAACAAATGGAATACCAAACTTTTTGTAAAGAAGGTATGGATAGTGAACTTTATGCTTATTTTAAACAAATGGGTCATAAATTCTATGTTGATTTAGGGATTAAAGAAGAACACCTTCGTTTTAAAGATCACGAAAAATTAGCTCATTATGCTAAAGAAGCTTGTGATATTGAATATGCCTTTCCATTTGGATGGGGTGAGATTAATGGTACGCACAATAGAACTAATTTTGATTTAACTAATCACCAAGAATACTCTAAAGTAAAACAAGAGTACTTAGATCCAGTTACCAATGAAAAATACATACCTTATATCATTGAATCGACTTATGGACTTGATAGAAGTGTTTTAGCTATTTTATTTGAAGCATATGAAAATGAAACCTTAGAAAATGGAGATACTAGAGAAGTTATGCATTTTCATCCATTTTTAGCTCCTTATAAAGTATGTGTTTTACCACTTATTAAAAAAACTCATAGTGAAAAAGCTAATGAAATATATGAAAATTTAAGTAAACACTTTATGACTAGTTATGATGAAAATGGAAATATTGGTAAACGTTATAGACGTCAAGATGTAATAGGAACACCTTTTTGTATAACAATCGATGATGATACTATAACAAATAACACTGTAACAATAAGAGATAGGGATACAATGAAACAGATAACCATTCCTTTAGATGAAGTTATTAGTTATATCGAAAATAGAATTAAATTTTAAAATGAATGTAAAAATTCATTTTTTTTATTAAAAAGTATTTACAAAATGGGTAAAAAAGACTATAATGGTGGTATGCAGTGGTGAAAAGTGGTTAAAAGTGGGGGTGATTATATGTTGATGGGAGAATATCATCATACAATTGATGAAAAAGGACGACTTACAATACCAAGCAAAATACGTTATGAATTAGGAGAACAATTTATCGTAACTAGAGGTTTGGATAATTGTTTGTTTGTTTATCCTAAAGAAGAGTGGAACAATATAATCACTAAATACAAACAACTACCTAATACCAAAGATGCTAGAAATTTTATGAGGTTTTTCCTTTCAGGTGCCACTGTTTGTGAATTTGATAGACAAGGAAGAATAAATATATCCTTACCACTTACTAAGTATGCAGACTTAAAAAAAGAATGTATTATTATAGGGGTAAATGATCACTTAGAAATATGGAGTAAAGATCGTTGGGATAAGTTTATTGTAGAAAACGAAGATAATCTATCAGATATCGCAGATAATTTATTTATGACAAATCTAAATATTTAGGAGGATGTATGCATAAAAGTGTTTTATTAGATGAGGTAATTAAATATTTAGATTTAAAAGAAGAAAGTGTAATCGTTGATTGTACTTTGGGATATGGCGGTCACAGTAGTGAAATTTTAAAAAGGATAAAAAGGGGCTTTTTATTCGCCTTAGACCAAGATAAGGAAGCTATTATATATAGTGATCAAAGATTAGGTGAAATTGCTTCTAACTATGAAATTATAAATAGTAATTTTATCGATATTGATGATGTTTTAAAAGATCGAGATGTTTTTAAAGTAAATGGAATTTTATTTGATTTGGGGGTATCTAGTCCACAATTAGATGAAGCTAATCGTGGTTTTAGTTTCCACAAAGATGCTATCTTAGATATGCGTATGGATAGGGATAATCCTTTAACTGCTTATAGGATTGTAAATGAGTATTCCAAGGAAGATTTAACTTTGATCTTTAAAAAATATGGGGAAGAAAAGTTTGCTAGTAAAATAGCAGATAGTATTGTTAAATATCGTATAGATAAACCAATTAATACGACTTTAGAATTAGTTGATATTATAAAAAATAGTGTTAGTGAAAAGTATAGACGTGAAAAACATCCTGCTAGAAAGGTATTTCAAGCCCTTAGAATTGAAGTAAACGATGAATTAAATGTTTTAGAAAAGTCGTTAAGAAAAGCTTTAGATTTGATTGATGTAAATGGTAGGATATTAGTAATTACGTTTCATTCTTTGGAAGATAGAATTTGTAAAAATATTTTTAACGAGGTAAGTAAAGTTGATAAAAATATTAGTAAATTACCAATTATACCAAAGGAGTATATGCCTAGGTTTAAGGTGATTGCTAATGTAGTTCCAAGTAAGGAAGAGATAGATAACAATAAGCGCGCAAGGAGTGCAAGACTTAGAGTAATAGAAAGAATATGGTGATATTATGCGTAAGAAAAAAGTTAGAAAGGTAAGATTTACTAAAGGGGAAAAGCTTTTATATTTTGTAGCTATTATTTGTGCTTGTCTTACTATTACTTTAAAGATTTTTTGTGGCGCTGGAATTGGTAATTTAAGTATGAGTGTTGAAAAGTCACGTTATGAGATTGCTGATCAAGAAAAGAAAAATGAAAGTTTAACAATGAAGGTAAATGAGTTAACTTCATTTGATAATGTAAAAAAGGTTGTCAAAGATATTGGTTTGGCGTATAATTATGATAGTATTATCGTTATAAACGAATAGAGGTGTCAGATGAAAAAAAGAAATACTTTAAGTAAAAAGTGGTCGTTTCCTAAAAATACTTTTAAAGTGTTTCTTTTTATTATGCTTGCTCTTTTTGTTCAACTTGCTTATTTAACTTTGTCTAAAGATATATATGGAATTAATATGAAAGATTTAAAGGCTAGTAGAAATATGTATTCTACTGAACTACTAGCTAAAAGGGGAACGATATATGATTCTAAGGGTGATATTTTAGCTCAAAATATAAGTTCTTATACAGTTATTGCTTATTTAAGTGAGACGAGAAAAGATGATTATGTTAAGGATAAAGAAGGTACTGCTAAACTTTTAGCGCCTATTTTAAACATGAAGGAAAAGTATATTTTAAGTCTTTTGAATAAGGATTTGTATCAAGTTGAACTAGGTCCTGGAGGTAGGGGAATAAGTGAACTTAAGAAAACTGAAATTGAGGATCTTAATCTTCCAGGGATTGATTTTATAGAGGGTACTAAAAGGAGTTATCCTAATGGAGATTTTGCGTCATATGTAATTGGGTATGCTAAGGAAGATGATGAGGGTAATATTGTTGGTGAGTTAGGTATAGAATCTAAGTATAATGATTTACTTCAAGGTAAAAATGGTTATTTAGAGTATCAACGTGATCGTTATGGTTATCGTATTCCAGATACGTATGAAAAAAGGATTGAACCTATAAATGGATCTAG
>CANQER010000014.1 GCA_947595415.1 uncultured Bacilli bacterium | reverse complement strand
GCTTCTTTAATCGCATTTTTTTCAACTTGTGTAATATTAGATGGACAACATATCAAAATCCTTGGACGAGATAAAATACTTCTTCCATTAACCTTCCTAATAAAATGATTAAGCATAATTTCAGTAATCTCAAAATCAGCAATTACCCCATCCTTCATAGGTCTTATAGCCTTTACCTTACCAGGAGTCCTCCCAAGCATTTCTCTTGCCTCAGATCCCACAGCTAAAGCTTTCTTAGTTTCAGAATCAATCGCTACCACACTAGGTTCATTTAAAACAATTCCTTGTCCTTTAACATATATAAGTACATTCGCTGTCCCCAAATCTATTCCAATATCTTTTGTAAACATTATCCAAACCTCCTCGCTTATATCCTAGTACAATTATACCATATTTTCCCTATTATGAACTAATATTTTTTTAAATACTTTTTTCTAGTCGCAGCTCCTCCCCTAATATGTCTAATATCAATGTGATATTTTAAAATATTATCAACACGTCCATACAAATTTCTATCTATATCCCTAAGCCTTTCATGTAAATCTTTATGAACAGTACTCTTAGAAACATTAAAAACCTTAGCTATATTTCTAACAGTCTCCCCAGTCTCAAGTATATAATTAGCTTCACCTATAACACGAGTTAATATATCATTACTCATCCTAACACCCCTTTATTTAATTATATAAATTAAAGGGTTTTTTAGACCTAAAAAAAGAGCCTAAGCCCTACATTTCACTTATTAACTTATCATAATAATCTTCAGGATTAACAGTTTGTCCCTTATATATTAATTCAAAGTGTAGATGGCTTTTTAAGTCCTTTTCGATATTTGATTGCCCACTAGTCGCAATAACAGTACCTTGTTTAACACTATCGTCTTTTTTTACATTTACTTGTCCTAAACTTTGGTAAACACTTATTAAATCATTACTATGTCTAATCTCTACAATTTTACCCAAAGCTTGATCTTCCTTAACATCGATAACAGTACCATCCATAATCGCCACTACATCAAAACTATCTACACCACCATATGTAACACCACTGTTTTGTAAATAAGTATTTTCATAGTATAGAATAGATTCTTGTTGTTGACTAGCTTCACCTTGATAATCATAAAACTTCTTTAAAACTTTTACCTTATCATCAGTATAGGGTCTAATAATTGATTTTTCAGGAGAAACAACAGGTATATCTTCATCAAAAATAGTATCATCTACATACTTAAAATCCTCATTTTCCTTAAAAGTACTATTAGATATTACTTTTTCAATTAAAAACACACCTACTATTAAACATAATCCCACTATTCCATAAATAACTGGTATTACTGCTTTTTTAAGCCTTCTATTTGTCATATTTTCACCTCTAATTAGAGTTTGCCCAATATGACTTTTTTTATACTAAATTTTTTTAATTTTTACACCTTGATAATAATGTTTTAAAATTTTATCATATTTATAACCTTCCTTAGCCATTCCATTAGCTCCATACTGACTCATTCCTACTCCATGACCATATCCCTTAACATCAATAACAACATTATTACCATCTTTTTTAATACTAAAATAATTAGATCTTAGTTTAAGCAAACTAGTTATATCATCACCTGTAAAAGAAACCCCATTTATCTTTATTAACTTAGTTCTACCAGTACTAGTTTTTTTTAAAACCTTAATTTTTAAACTTTTTTTATAAGGTAAATCTAACTTTGTGTAAAAATCACTTAAACTAAAATTTTCCTTACTATTAAACACAGGAGATTCATATTCATCCCAAACAGATTCCACACTTCTTAAATAAGGAAGCTTACTTACCCATACTTCCTCACTGTTTTCAGTAACACCTGTACTTGTTGAAAAAAAATAAGCCTGTACTATATTACCTTTGTATTCTAAGTATTCACCCTTAGTATTATTGACTGCTTTTTTTATTTTTTTTATATTTTTACTATAACTACTACCCCAATTTTTTTTAAGTTCACTATTAGATAAATAAACTTGATTTAAAACAGTATCAACTATATCGTATTTTTTATTCTTACTATTTTTTATTTTATTCATCGCATAACTTCGTGCTACTACAGCTTGAGCCTTTAAAGCCTCCATTTCAAAACTAACAGGCATCTCAGCTGAAACAACTCCTACAATATAATCCTCAAAATTAACTTTACTTATCTTACCACTATCCATATCCTTTACCCTAATAACCATATTAGAAACAAATTTAAAAGAACTATTGTAGTTTTGAATAAAAATATTTACAATAATATAGGGAATTAAAATAATAAGGATCGTTAAAAGACAAATTTTTTTCATATAACCTCCTTATCATTATATATTATTCCCATTATAATTAATTATTATATATAATTTTGTCAAAAAAAGTATCCCTTAGGATACTATATTAATATTTATAAAAAAATCATAAAAGAAATTTACTATTAAATAAGACAAACTAATAGTTATAGAAAGGTAAAACAAACAAGCTTGAATATACCTATTTTTTTTAAAGATACCATTTATATTTATTCCTTCTATTATCCAAATAACTAAAGGAACAACTAAAAAATAAAGTAATATTTTAATCATAATTATCTATTTTATTAATCCTTTTTAGATGTCTTTTTTCATTCGAAAAAGAAGTATTTATAAAAGTATCAACTATATTTATTAAATCAGCATTATTACAAGATAAAGCAATAACATTAGCATTATTATGAAGTCTAGCTAATCTAGCATCATCTACACTATCTACTTTAGCACATCTTACTTTTTTTACCTTATTACAAGCAATACTCATACCAATTCCTGTATTACAAATTAAAATACCCAAATCTATTTTTCCATCTTTAACATCATTTCCTATTTTAAAAGCGTAATCAGGATAATCAACACTGTCATAACTATCAGTTCCATAATTGATAACTTCGTAATTACTTAAATGTTCCATTACTTTTTTTTTCGCATCAACACCTCTGTGATCACTTGCGATACCTATTATCATATCTCACCTACCATTTTAATTTTTTATACTTTCTTTTATAGTTAATATCCCTTAAAAATAAATATATTTTTCGAGATAATTTTTTGTCATTTTTATAATGAAGTGGTCTTACATATTTTTTTTCTTTTAAAAGTTTTTCTATTTCTTGTTTTAAAGGTATACTTGAAATATATTTAAAAACTACTTTTTTAGGAACAAAACTTAAAACCACTTTATCTTTCATGAAGTAAAAATCATGTTTTTCATTTTTGATTAAATCATCAACTAAATGTTTAACTAAATTATGATTACAAAAAGCTAGATAATAACTACTACGAGCTTGTCTTGGATTTATTTCAAAAACTTTATACTTATGATCTCTTACATCGTATTTTAGATCAACTTCTGCAAAACCTTTATAACCTATATCTTCCATAAAGTTTTTTAATTTAGTAATTAAATTTTCATCTAACCCATGTTCTTGAAATCCATTAACTAAAACAGTACAATTTCCAACTCCTGTTTGAGTTTGCTCTTGAAGACCAATTTGAGCAAAAGTCATAAGTTCAACTTTTTTATCTTGATTAGCATAAATTATACAATCATATAAATTACTGTCATCACCAGGAATAAACTCTTGAATAATTAAATTGCCATCATATTTGGAATCTTCTATTTTTTTTATTGTCATTTTTAATTCTTCAAAATTTTTTATTTTAAATACTTTACTCATTCCTTCAAAAGAATGATCGTGATATTTTATCCCATCTGCAGGTTTTAAAACAATAGGATAGTTAAATTCATCTTTTATTTTATCTTTTCCACATTTATAAATTAGTGTTTTAGGAAAATCTAAAATATCTTTATATTTTTCATAAAATATATCTTTGTTTAAAAAACTTTTTACTATTTCTAAACTAGGATAGTTAAAAACAAATTTAGGATCTAATTTATCTTTGTTTTCAACAATTAGTCTAACGTAATTATCATTACAACCAATTAAAACTAGTTTTTCTTTATCCATACTTTTAGCTAAACTATTTAATACTTGAACAAATACATCACTTTTATTCAAATTAGGATTGATATATAAATTAATAATATTACTTAAACTAGTAAAAGCCATTTCCTGCATACCAATCATAGTTACTTTTTTATGATAAAGTTCATGATAACACCTAGCCATGTAATATGCATTTATATCTGTACCTATTAAAATTACGTCAAAGTTCATATTAACCCCTTTCTATCATTACTCTTGGAATACTATCATTTATATTGCACATTACTTCATATACAGTTGTTTCATTGCGATTAGCTACTTCATATAAAGAAATGCCACCTCCAATTAAAACTACTTCATCATACAATTTAACATCATCATCTATTTTAACCAAAGTCATTCCCATATTGATAGTATCAATAATAGGATAACGTTTACCTTTTATTAAAACAAATCCCCCTTTATTTTTACGTGAATACCCATCAGCATATCCAATAGGAATAATTCCTACTTTTATATCTTCTAAAGCTTCATATATAGCTCCATAACCTATATGTTGGCCTTTTTTAACCTCTTTTATTTCAATTATTTCACTTTTTAAAGTAAAAGCAGTTTTAAATTCAAAAGGTCTTTCTAAATTAGTTTCACTTATTTTTCTTTTTTTATTTAAATATTTTCTTTTTATTTCACTTAAATAACCTCGTAAATTATTTCTTTTGCTAGGTAAATAATCATACCCATACATAATAAGACCTAATCTAACTCCATTACAATAAGGTATTTTAGGATGATTTAAAATAGTCATACTTCTTCCCATATGAACAATTTTGATTTTAGATAAATCAATTAAAGAAGTAATTTCTTCAAACCTTTCTTTTTGATTGTCCCAATATTTATCACGCATTCCACTAGTTGCGAAATGAGTAAAAATACCTTCTATTTCAATATTATCAACTATTTCTTTAACTTGATTTTTATCATTAATACCAAGTCTATTCATCCCACTATCAATTTTAAGGTGAATTTTAACTTTTTTATTCAATTTTTTTATTTTTTTATAAAAATCATAACTATGAATAATAATAGTTATATTTTCTTTAATACATAAATCAACTTCATCTATATGTATAGGTTCCAAACACAAAATAGGAATTTTTTTATCGATTTCTCTTATTTTTAAAGCCTCTTCTATTGAAGATACAGCTAAATAGTTAATTCCACTTTCAATTAAACACTTAACAGTATCAAATCCATGACCATAACAATTCCCCTTAACAACTCCAATATAATATTCATAGTCATTATAATGTTTAATTAGATTAGAAACATTATATTTTAGGTTGTCACAATCAACTTCAACATATGTTTTCCTATACATAAAATCACCATAACCATTATATCATATTTATGAAAAAAATGTTATTTCTAACATTACTTCTTTAAATATGTTTTTACTTTATCTTTATCAACAAACATCTTTTCATGTTTGATGTTTTCTACTATTTGATAAATATCATAATATGATAAATTATGAATTGTACTTAAATTAAATTTAGGTTCTTCTTTTGATTTTAAAAGACGATCAAGATTAACAGATGTAATATTTACAAACTTGTTTTTATATTCAGGAGCATTTATTTCTTCTTCCTTTTCTACAAACAAAGTATTTTTTTCAATATCCTCAATATAAGTATTACATACATGATTTTCCTTTAGATTCATAACAGCTAAACAAGCAAACAAAGTTGTACCAAATAAAGGAATAAGTCCACCAATACCTAAAAAACAAAGCATTAGAAAAGTAAAACTAAAACCAAGTGACCAAACCCATCTATTTTTATATATTTGTCTACTATAAGAGACATCTTCTAAAAAAGAATTACAATTTTTAACTTGTTTTCTCATTTTAGTTAAAACCTTATTCTTATTTTCTTCAGTATAAGGAACAACTATTTGATCATTATCTGCATAATGAACTACCATATTATCATCTTTTTTTTCATAATAAAGAATAAAATCTTCTCTTTCTTCATCTGAAGTACAATAACTATACATACACTTACCCCCTAAGTAAATTTTAACACATCTTTAATTTAAAAACAATTATTTGTGATAACTTTCATTGTTTATAATTTTAAAACCTCGATAAATTTGTTCTAAAAGAATAACTCTAAACAATTGATGAGGAAAAGTTAAATCTGAAAAAGATAGTTTTAAATCACTCATTTGTTTTACTTTTTCACCTAATCCATAAGATCCTCCTATTACAAAAGTTATATTACTTTTAGTTGTAAAAGAATCTGTTAAAAGATTAGAAAAAGTTTTAGAATCTACCTTTTTTCCTTCAATACACAAAGATATAATATAATCTTTTTTATCTAAATTATTAACTATTAACTTTTCTTCTTCATAAATAGTTTTTACTTTGTCATAATCAAAATCTGGTAGTTCAACAATAGTTAGTTTTTGATATTTACTTATTCTTTTTACATACTCAGCTATCGCTTCTTTATAAAAAGACTCTTTTATTTTACCAACACATACTATTTTAATCATATCTCAATCACATCTGTTTCAAATTCTTGACTAGCTATAATTATATTGTCAAAATCAATATCTTTTTCTTTTAAAGTGTTTTTTAAAGTATCATAAGCTAATTGTTTAGTATTATTTTCTTCACTTAAATGAGCTAAAACAATAGCTTTAGTATTACTTCCTATAAACTGAGCTAAATAATTAGCACTATCTATATTAGATAAATGACCTTTATCACCTAAAATTCGTTGTTTTAAAGGATAAGGATACTTTCCATTTAACAACATTTCTACATCATGATTACTTTCTAAAATGTAAAAATTTTTATTTTTCATATACTTATGATTTTTAACATTAATATAACCTGTATCAGTCATATAAACCAAACTATAATCCTTTTCAATTAAAAATCCCCAAGAATCACTTGCATCATGAGATGTCTTTATAGGAGTTATATTTATTCCATCAATATTAAAAGCATCATCAAATATATAGTAATCTTTAACATCGTTTTTAAGTTCATCATACATTTTAGCTGTAAGATAAACTATAGGATTATATTTTTTAACAAAAACTCTAAGTCCACTTACATGATCATCATGTGTATGAGAAATAAGGATACCATCTATTTTTTTAGGATCTACACCTATTTCTTTTAACTTTCTTTCAATGTTCAAAGAAGTTGTACCTATGTCGATTAGAAATTTTTTATCACCTATTTCAACATAGGTACTATTACCCTTAGAACCACTAGTTAAAACACAAAATCTCATTGATATAAAGTCCAAGGACTAAGACGATATCCAGTCCATGGTATACCTTTCCATAGTTCAAAATGTAAGTGAGGACCACTAGCTGAACCAGTCATTCCAACATAACCTATAACATCACCACGACCAACATTAATACCAGTTTTTGTATATTTTAATCTAGACATATGAGCATACAAAGTAGAATATCCATTGTTGTGGTTAATGACAATATAATTACCATAACTGTAATGCCATCCTGCTGTAATGATAGTTCCATTATTAGCAGCATAAACATTAGATCCATAACCTGTACCAGCTATATCAATACCACTATGGTGTTCACGTGCACCACTAAATGGATTAGAACGATAAGAATAATCAGATGTGATAATATAACCACTATTAGTTGGCCATGCCCAAGATCCATTAATAGCTACACCTGGTTGATATCTTTCACCCTTAACAACAATTTCATTAATCATTGGTTTAATTTCTTCTTTTTTAACTAGATCAACATAATCAATATTACCATTAACTCTTTTTATTCTTTGAGTAATACGATCTTTACCATTTTCCCCTTTTTGGGATACATAATCATCACCAAGTAAACGATCTGAATCGTATTGATATTCTGTTTTATATCTACTTACTTCATCTTTTACAATATATTCTACAACAACTACTTTAAGTTGAGGATCAGGAACTCCTATTTTTATTTCTTGACCAATATATAAAAGACTTTTTTCACTTCTAATATCTGGATTGGAAATAAACAACTCTTCAACATTTATCTTATGTTTATAAGCTATACTTTCTAAGGTATCTCCTACTTTTACTTTATAAGTTTTACTTGTATCATTATTACCAAATAGTAAATATTGGGATAACTTAGAAGCATCTGTATATATTTGTTCAGTAACAGGTATTTGAACTTCTTTAATTGTACGATCTTCTTCAACATATATTTTTTCAATAATCGAACCTGTACTTACAATATCTTTTTGACTTTTATTCATATAAGAATCATAACGTTTACTTCCTATATACGTTTTTACTGTTTGCTTTAAAGCTTCATTAAATAAATTAGGATCTAGTGTATAAATTATTTTATTTTTTTTAGGATATTTTATTTTTACTTGATAACCTCTAACAGTAAAAGGTTTTTTTTCTAATATTTTTTGATAGATGTCTTTTACTTTATCGATTTTATTACTATAAGTAATCATTTTTTTAATCTCTAATCCATTAGGAGCATAAATCTTATCAACATCTAATTTTTCCTTATACATTTTACCTTGATTATCAATATATTGTTCTAACGCTTTTTTAGAGTTTATAACCCCTAATACTTCATTATCCAAATATACTTGATAAACTGTTTTTGGTTCACTACTTTTAGTATAACTAAATCCAAATCCAAAAGCAGCTATAGCTATTAATATGACTGCTAAAATTGTTGTCTTTTTCAAAATATCACCTAATCTTCTTCTTTATTTATATAATTTACAAAAGTACTAGTATCTCTTTTAAATATCAAATTTATAGTAGTAGTTGGTCCATTACGATGTTTTCCTATAATAAACTCACTTTTACTAGTATTTTCGTCAATAGAAGCTTCTTTATCATAATAATCATCACGATACAAGAAAGCTACAATATCTGCATCTTGTTCGATTGATCCAGATTCTCTTAAGTCACTTAAAATTGGTCTTTTATCATCACGTCCTCTACTTTCAACACTACGTGACAATTGAGCTAAAGCAATAATAGGTATGTTTAACTCCATCGCTAAAGTTTTTAAAGAACGTGAAATTTCTGATACTTCTTGTTGACGTTGTGATAAATATCTAGATGATCCTTGAATCAATTGAAGGTAATCAATAACAACCAAATCAAGACCATCATCCATACTGGCTAAACGACGACATTTAGCTCTTATTTCACTTATATTAATACCTGGTGTATCATCGATATATATTTTAGTATCAGCTAGACGACTAATTGCTTCATTGATTCTTTTCCAATCACTATTTTCAAGTCGTCCTGTTTTTAACTTGTTACCTGTTATTTGACCCACAGATGAAAGCATACGCATCGCTAGTTGTTCTGAACCCATTTCAAGGTTAAACAAAGCTACTGTTTTTTTAGAATTTATAGCTACATTAGTTGCGATATTTAAAGCAAGAGCTGTTTTTCCCATAGCTGGACGAGCTGCGATTATGATAAGTTCATTAGGATGAAGTCCTGATGTTATTTTATCTAAATCATAAAAACCAGTCGCCAAACCTGTAATTTCACTTTTATTTTTAGCTAATTTTTCCAAATCTGATTGGGTTTTAAACAAAACATCTTGAATATTTTTAAACTCTGATCCCTTTCTTGTTTTAACAACATTCAAAATGTTTTTTTCAGCACTATCTAAAACTTGTCCTACATCAGATAAAGAATTAAAACTTTGTTCAATTATTTTATTAGACTCTTCAATCAAACGTCTTAAAATAGCTTTTTCTTCAACTATTTTAATGTAGTATTCAATATTAGATGCACTAGGTACAGAATTTAAAACCTCAGTTAAATACTCAATATCACCAATTTGTTTTAAATAACCCCTATTTTCTAATTCATCTGTTACTGTAGTTAAATCAATAGCTACTTTTTTTTCAGCTAAATCACATAAAACTGTAAATATTTTTCTGTGACTATCAGAATAAAAAACATCTTTATCTAAACTTTCAATAGCTTTTTGTAAAGCATATTCTGATAAAAACATTGATCCTAAAACTGATTTTTCAGCATCTAAATTGTGAGGTATTTCTCGACCTTTCATACTATCACTTACTTTCTAAAACTTGAACTTTTATCGTAGCTTTAACTTTCTTATGAAGATTTATTTCTACTTCATGATACCCTAAAGAGGTAATTGCATCCTTTAAATTTATTTGTTTTTTATCAATATCATAACCTAAACTCTTTAATTTACTAGCTATTTGTTTAGTACTGATACTTCCAAAAACACGATCTTTATTAGCTTTTAGATTAAACTCTAATACAACTTTACTTAACTTATCTTTTAAAGACTCCATATCTTTTATTAAAAGATTTTCTTCTAAAGCATCAATAGCCATATTACGATTTAAAGTTCGAACATTATTAGAAGTAGCTAAAAGAGCTTTTTTTTCACTAATTAAAAAATTACCATAACCATCCTTAACATCGATTATATCGTTTTTTTTACCCCATTTTTTAACATCCTCTAACAAAATAACTTTCATTATATCACCTTTTATTTACCTTTTTTATAATCATATCTCTTACTTGTCTTATACTTTTTCCTTCAATTTGACAAGCAGCATTAGTTATATGACCTCCTCCATTAAAAAAAGTCATAATTTTTTCTACATTAATATTTCCCATTGATCTAGCACTAACTCCTACAATATTTTTATCGACAAATCCTATCGCAAAAGAAGCTTCTACATCTTCAAACTGAAGCATTTCTTCAGCTATTTTAGCTAGATCTTTAGGTTCATAAATATTACCATCTAAAGTACAAATACCCATATTACTATTTATCATATAACTGTTTTTAACAAAATCTTGTTGTTTAATATAGTCATCCTTATCTTGTTTAAGTAGTTCTTGTTTTTCAATATTATCAGCTCCCATTCTTATTAGATAAGCAGCTGTTTCATAAGTTTTATCACTTGTTTTTAAATTAAATCCATTAGTATCAATTTCCATTCCAGCTAGTAAAATAGTAGCTAGAATAGGATCAATACTTTTATTTAAATATCTACTATAATTAGCTATAATTTCATTTACACTAGATGCAGTTGAGTTAATGTAGTTAAGTTTGGTATTTTTAATATAATCCTTACTTTTTATATGATGATCGATTACTACTATATTAGAATAAGTAGAAGTTAGTTTAGGAAAATACAACAATTTTTCACTATGAGTATCTAAAATAATAAGTAAGGTTTTATCACTAGGTAATTTTAATGATTCTTTTTTACTTATAAGATCTACTGTTATTTGATATTTATCTAATTTAGATAAAGTTTTTTCAATAGTTTTTGAATTTTCATCTTTTTCATAAACAATAAAACATTGTTTTTTAAACTGTTTAACAATTTTATATAAAACTAAAGCAGATCCAAAACCATCTAAATCTGGATTAGAATGAGTCATAATAAGAATATTATCATAACTTTTTATTAACTTTGTTAGTCTTCTAAATGCTTTATCCATATTACACCTCAATTCCATTATACTATATTTTATAAACATTGTCGATTAGACTTTGTGATAAGGTTTAGATTTTCTTCTTAAAATACACAAAATTATTCCCCCTACAATCATTAAAATAGATACAACTTGAGCCATTTTAAGGTTTAAAAACATTAAACTATCAGTACGTAAAGATTCGATTAAAAACCTACCTATTCCATACCAAATAAGGTAAATTCCAAAAAGTTGACCTAATTTTATTTTTTTAACTCTTCTTAAAATTAAAAGTATTATAAATCCTATTAAACACCATATTGATTCATATAAAAAGGTAGGAAGGTAATATTGGTAATTAATATACATCCCATTAATAATAAAATCAGGAATAAATTGACTTTTTAAAGTTTGAAGGGTAGTTATAGGACCATGAGCTTCACTGTTGAAGAAATTACCCCATCTTCCAATCGCTTGCCCTATTATTATACTAACAGCTCCAATATCTAAAAGTCTATAGGTATTAACTTTGTGTTTTTTACTATAATATATAACCCAAATTAAACCAAAGATAATTCCTCCATGAATCGCAAGGCCTCCTTCCCATATTTTTACAATATCTATGGGATTACTTTTATAATAGTCAAAATTGAAAACAACGTAATAAAGTCTAGCTCCTATAATTACAATAGGAATCATATAAAAAAGTAAATTAACTATAAAATCTTTATCAATATTAAATTTTAAAGCTTCTTTTATGGCTAAAAATCCTCCTACTAAAGATGCCATTAAAATGAAAAAAGAATACCAATAGATAGTTATATTTCCAAATTGAAATAAAATAGGGTTCATATGATCATCCTTTCATTTTTAAAGTTATTGGTTTTATAAATATTTCACTTAAAACAATATTCATAATAGCTATTAAAATAGCTAGAATAAAAGGTATAAATAATCCTTGAATATTAAAGTGATTTCCTAATATTAAATCAACAATATTTAAAATAAATACGTTTATAAAAGGATAAAATATACCTAAAGTTAAAGCTGTGATAGGTAAAGTTAACCAAACTATTATAGGTTTTATTGTTTTATTAAGTAAAAATATTATAATGGTTACTAAAATATACCATAGTCCAAATAAAGATCCATCAATATAAATAGTCTTTTTAAAAATATGAGATACAATTAATAAAATAACTATATTTAAAAAAGTATTTAAAACAAATTCAACTATTTTTTTATTCATATTATCTCCTAATTTCCTTTTAATTCGAATAAAATATCTCTTAATTCCATAGCTCTTTCAAAATCCATAATAGCAGCTGCTTTTTTCATTTCTTCTTCTACTTTTATCATTAAGTCTACTTTTTCTTTTTTACTTAATTTAGTAGGTTCTTTTTCTATTTCTTTGTTGTTACTGATAAGTTCTCTTATTTCTTTAGTAATTGTTTTTGGAACTATATTATTTTCTTCATTATATTTCATTTGGATTAAACGTCTTCTATTTGTTTCGTTTATAGCTATTTGCATAGCTTCACTTACTTTATCAGCATACATTATTACTCTACCATTTGCGTTTCTAGCTGCCCTACCAATTGTTTGAATTAAACTACGATCACTTCTTAAGAATCCTTGTTTATCAGCGTCCATTATAGCTATTAAAGATACTTCTGGAATATCAATACCTTCTCTAAGTAAGTTTATTCCAACTAATACGTCATATTTACCTATTCTTAAATCTCTTATTATTTTTAATCTTTCTAAGGTCTTTATTTCATTGTGAAGATAAGCTACTTTAATATTTATTTTTTTTAAGTATGTGGTTAGTTCTTCTGCCATACGTATAGTTAAAGTTGTTATTAAGGTTCTTTCGTTTTTAGCTATTTGTTTGTTTATTTCTTCGATTAAGTCATCTATTTGACCTTTTGATTTTTTAACTTCTATGGTAGGATCTAATAGTCCTGTTGGTCTTATTATTTGTTCTACAACTTCTTTACTTTTTTCTAGTTCGTAATCACCAGGGGTAGCTGATACATAGATAACTTGGTCTATTTTTTTTTCAAATTCGTTAAATTTTAAGGGTCTATTATCTAAGGCACTAGGTAATCTAAATCCATATTCAACTAGGGTTTCTTTTCTTGCTTTATCACCATTATACATTCCTCTTATTTGAGGGATGGTTACGTGGGATTCATCTATGACCATAAGAAAGTCACCTTTGAAAAAATCGATTAAGGTAGTGGGAGTTTCTCCTTCTTTTTTTAAGGCTATATGTCTAGAATAGTTTTCAACTCCTCTACAAAATCCTGTTTCCGCAAGCATTTCTAAGTCGTAGTTTGTCCTTTCCATTAATCTTTGATATTCTAGTAGTTTTCCTTTACTTTTAAAGTATTCTAATCTTTCTTCTAGTTCTTTTTTGATATTAGAGATAGCTATTTTTAGTTTGTCTTCACTTGTTACAAAGTGACTAGCAGGAAAGATACTGATACTTTTTTTATCTTGAATGATATTACCTGTTAGGGTATCAAATTCACTTATTCGATCGATTACGTCACCCCAAAATTCTATTCTGATTCCTTTTCCATGTTGATTTATGGGTATTATTTCTAAGACGTCACCTTTTACTCTAAAACTTCCTCTTTTTAGATCATAGATTCCTCTTTCGTATAACATATCGACTAATTTGGTTAGTATTTCATCTCTGTTTACGTTATCGTTTATGTTTAATGTTAACATTTTGTTTTGGTATTCTTCGATTTCACCAATTCCATATATACATGATACAGAAGCTACTACGATTACATCTTTGTTGTTTAATAGGGATGATGTAGCTGAGTGTCTAAGTTCATCTATTTCGTCGTTTATTGAGGCGTCTTTTTCGATATATGTATCAGATGAAGCGACGTATGCTTCTGGTTGGTAGTAGTCATAGTATGATACAAAGTATTCGACATGATTGTTGGGAAATAGTTCTTTTAGTTCACCATATAGTTGACCAGCTAAAGTTTTGTTGTGAGCTAAAACAAGGGTTGGTTTATTTATTTGTTTGATTACATTAGCGATTGTGAATGTTTTTCCTGTTCCAGTGGCACCAAGTAGGACTTGATGTTTTTTTCCTTTTTTTATTCCTTCGACTAATTGTTGGATTGCTTTTGGTTGATCTCCTGCTGGTTTATATTGTGATTTTAAATCAAACATATTATCCCTCTTTCGTATATTCATTTTATCACTTATTTGGTTATAAAACAAGTAATTATTAAATATGAAAATTTGTATTTTTTTATGTTTAAATAGCAAAATAAACTGCAATATTGATTTGAACCTCAAATAAGCGACATTAAAAGTAAAAATCAAGGGCAAACGAAATGAGTTCATCTAGACCCTTGATTTTTATTATGCAATTATTTATACAAAAAAAATAGAAAAAAAAGGAAATATAAATGTTAAAATAAAAACTGAT
>CANQER010000013.1 GCA_947595415.1 uncultured Bacilli bacterium | reverse complement strand
GAATTGTTGTTATACCTGGTTATATGGATGTCTTTGATTTTACTCCTTTCCAATACCCAGCTGATGACAATACATCTTTATGGCGAACTACCCATTTTGATTACCATGCAATCGATGAATGTGTTTTAAAACTCGATATCCTTGGACATGATGATCCTACCACTTTAAGAAAACTCCAAGATTTATCAGGAATAGATGTTACTAGTATTCCTCTAGATGATAAAGATACTATGAAAATATTTACTTCACCTGAAATTTTAGGAGTTACTAAAGATCAAATTATGTGTGAAACAGGAACTTTAGGAGTCCCAGAATTTGGAACTAAATTCGTTATTGGAATGTTAGTAGATACAAAACCTAAAACATTTTCTGAACTTTTAAAAATATCTGGACTTTCACATGGTACTGATGTTTGGCTTGGTAATGCCCAAGAACTAATCAGAAATAAAATCTGTGAATTTAAAGATGTCATAGGATGTCGTGATGATATAATGGTTTACCTTATGTACAATGGTTTAAAACCAAAAGACGCTTTTAAAATAATGGAATTTGTACGTAAAGGTAAAGCTAGTAAAGATCCTTTAAAATGGCATGAATTTGAAGAAATCATGAAAAATGCTAACATCAAAGATTGGTATATAGAATCATGTAAAAAAATTAAATACATGTTTCCTAAAGCACATGCAGCTGCCTACGTTATGAGTGCTTATAGAATAGCTTGGTTTAAAGTTCATCATCCTATTTGGTATTACTGTGCTTATTTTTCAGTCAGATGTAATGACTTTGAAATAGAAACTATGATCAAAGGATATGATGCAATTAAACAAAGAGTTATTGAACTTCAAAATAGAGGTTATGATATAACTAAAAAAGAATCTGATGTTTTAACAGGACTTGAAATAGCCCTAGAAGCTACAGCTAGAGGTATTAAATTTGCTAATCTCGATTTAAATAAAAGTGAAGCTATTGATTTTGTAGTAGATGAGGATAATATGACTTTAATTCCATCTTTTAAAACAATTGATGGACTAGGAGATACTGTAGCTAATAAAATCATTGAAGAAAGAGAAAAAGGTGCTTTTTTAAGTATTGAGGATTTACAAAAACGAGGTAAAGTATCTAATACTTTGATTGATAAAATGCGTTTTATGGGTATTTTAGATGGCTTAGATGAATCTAGTCAACTTAGTTTATTTTAGTATAATAAAACAATTTAAGTTAATACTAGTAAAGGTGAAAAATATGTATTATCTTAATTGTTTTTTTATTTACTCATTTATAGGTTTCATTTTAGAAAACATTGTTTATTTTATAATTGGTCATGGAAGTAATAGTGGTTTTTTATATGGACCAATAACTCCTATTTATGGAATTTGTAGTATTTTAATTATTATAATATCTAATTTTCTTTTTAAAAAGTTACACTTAAAAAGATGGGTTGAAACTGTTTTTGTATTTGTTGTTTTAACTATTATTATTACTGTTTTAGAATTTATAGGTGGTAACTTATTAGAACATTTTCTTAACATGCGTCTTTGGGATTATCGTAATATGATGTTTAATATAGGTAGATATATAGCTTTAGAAATATCGATTGTTTGGGGACTATTAGCTATTATATTAATATATATAGTAAAACCATTAATGGATAAATTGATCAAAAAAATACCTAACTATATAACTATTATCTGTTTAATTATCTTTGTAATAGATCTAACAGTTACCTTAATTAATAGGTTATAAACTAGTAGTATTTTGTTCGCTTTTATAGTTTTTTTATAAAAAAAATGAAAATTTAAAAATTGTAAAAAAATCTAATTTTAAAATAATTAAAAATTTAAAAATTAGTAAAATTACTAAAAAAATAAAGTTAACAAAAGATTAATAAAATTGTAAAACACCTTATAAATAAAAGTTAAAACCTTAATTATTAACAAGGAATTAACTTTTTAATTTTTCAAAAAAAATTTAAATTTTAAAAAAGTGTAAAATTTAAATATCTAAAATTATTGAAAAATAAAGAAAAAATAAAAATGGATGTCAATATAATTAAAAATGTTCGTATTTTTTATTGACAATGACCTTGGAGTGTTTTATAATTAAGTTATAAGATAGATAGGGAAGGTGTAATTATGGTCGATGTACAAGAATCTTTAGCTACATTAAAGGTTATTAAAAGAAATGGAAAAAAGGTAGATTTTGATGGTGTTAAAATCGCTATGGCAATTAAAAAAGGTTTTGATAGTATTGTCGTTAGTGAAGATGAAGATGGAGTTACCACAAAATACTTAGAAAAAGATATTAACAGTGTTTACAATGCTGTTATAAATAAAATAGAAAAAGAATACTTATTAAAAGAAAAAATAAAAATCGAAGAAATTCAAGATTTAATAGAAGAAACTTTACAAAAAAAAGGATATGATGATGTTTATAAATCATTTTCTGAATATCGTGAAAGAAGAAATCAATCACGTCAATTATTCTTTGATCAAAAAAAGCAACATAAGTTTTTAAAATCATTAGAATTGTTAGGATTAAAATCAGCAAGAGAAGAAAACAGTAAACGTGAAAATGCCAATGTTGATGGAGATACTGCAATGGGAACAATGTTACAATATGGATCAACAATTTCTAAGGAATTTGCTAAATCATATTTAATGAAATCTAAATTTGCAGAAGCTCATGATGATGGTTCAATTCATATTCATGATATGGACTTTCTTCCAATGGGAACAACTACTTGTTGTCAAATCGATTTAGCTAAACTATTTAAAGATGGTTTTTCAACAGGACATGGTCATTTACGTGCTCCTAAAGATATAATGTCTTATGCCGCTTTAGCAGCTATAGCAATTCAATCAAATCAAAATGATCAACATGGTGGTCAAAGTATACCTGCTTTTGATTACTATTTAGCTCCAGGTGTTTTACAAACTTTCAAAAAACAATTCAAACAAACTTTATCTGATATATTAGATTATAGTGATTTTGATAAATTTATAAACTTTGATAAAGTAGTAAAAGATATCGATAAATTAACAAGTATTGACTTTGATATTAATATTTTTGAAAACTACTTTAAAAAATCAACTCAAGTTGAAAAGATATTTAGACTAAGTTATGAAAAAGCTTTAGCTAAAACAGATCGTATAACTTATCAAGCTATGGAAGCATTTATTCATAATTTAAATACTATGCATTCAAGAGCAGGAGCTCAAGTACCATTCTCATCAATAAACTTTGGTACTGATACTTCAAAAGAAGGACGTATGGTAATGAAAAATTACCTTCTTGCAACAGAAGCAGGACTTGGAAGAAGTGAAACTCCAATTTTCCCAATTTCAATTTTTAAAGTCAAAGAAGGAGTTAACTTTAATGAAAAAGATCCAAACTACGATTTGTTTAAACTAGCTTGTCGTGTATCTGCTAAAAGGTTATTTCCAAACTTTTCATTCATTGATGCACCATTTAATAAACAATACTATGATCCAAATGACTATCGTACAGAAGTAGGTTATATGGGTTGTCGTACTAGAGTTTTAGCTAATGCAGTTGATCCTAATAAAGCTATTACTCCAGGTCGTGGTAATCTATCATTTACTTCTATTAACCTTCCAAGGTTAGGTATTAAACATGGGATTGTAAGTAATGAAAAAACAGATTTAAAAGGATTTTTCAAAGAATTAGATGAATTAATGGATTTAGTAAAAGATCAATTACTAGAAAGATTTGAAATTCAATGTAATAAACACGTATACAACTTTCCATTCTTACTAGGTCAAGGTATATGGATTGATTCTGAAAAACTAAAACCAGATGATAAATTAAGAAAAGTATATAAACATGGTACTTTAAGTATTGGATTTATAGGACTTGCTGAAACCTTAAAAGCCTTAATTGGTAAACACCATGGTGAAAGTGAAGAAGCACAAAAATTAGGAGACAAAATTATTAAACATATGCGTCAAAAATGTGACGAATATACAGAAAAATATAACCTTAACTTTACTTTACTAGCAACCCCAGCTGAAGGTTTATCAGGTCGTTTTACAAACATTGATAAAGCTATTTATGGAAAGATTAAAGGTGTTACAGATCGTGAATATTATACAAATTCATTCCATGTTCCAGTATATTACAATATTTCAATCGCCAATAAAATAAAAATTGAAGCTAACTACCATAAATATACTAATGCAGGTCATATTACCTACATTGAACTAGATGGAGATACAGCTGATAATACTGAAGCATTTGAAAAAATTGTTCGTATAATGAAAAAAGAAGGAATTGGTTATGGAGCAATCAATCACCCAGTTGATCGTGATCCAGTTTGTGGATTTACTGGTGTAATTGCAGATCAATGTCCTGGATGTGGAAGAACTGAAAAAGATGGTGTTCCATTTGAAAGAATAAGACGTATAACAGGATACCTTGTAGGAACAGTAGATCGTTTCAATAATGGTAAAAAAGCAGAAGAAAGAGATCGTGTAAAACATGGAAAAGAAGGCCTAAATCTTAAGGAAAACAAATGAAAATTCGTTTAGCTGGACCAATTCAATCAGATAGTATTGTCGATGGCGAAGGCATTAGAACAGTTATTTGGACTCAAGGTTGTCCTCATAAATGTGTTGGATGTCATAATCCAGAAACTCATTCATTTGATGGTGGAATTGAATTAGACGTTGAAGACGTAAAAAAACAAATTGATAAACTAGAAATTCAAGATGGGATTACCTTTTCTGGGGGTGATCCTATGAATCAAGTTAAAGCTTGTTTAGAAATAGCTAAACATTGTCGTAAAAAAGGTTTAAATATTTGGTGTTATACAGGTTATACATTTGAACAATTAATGATTTTAGGTAAAAAGAATCCTGACATAATTGAATTTTTAAACCTAATCGATGTTTTAGTTGATGGAAGGTTTATCTTAGAAGAAAGAAGTTTAAATTTAAAATTTAGAGGGTCTAGAAATCAACGTATTATAGATGTTAAAAAAAGTTTAAAAGCTATGAGGCCTGTTTGTATCAGACAATATAAAGGTGAAAAAAAGAATGTTTTACCAAAAAAAGAAAAGTATTTATTTGTTTAAATTTGAATACCCTATACTATAGGGTGTTTTTTATGAAAAAAATTATAATAATAATGGTTTTAATTTATGTATACATATTAAATATAATACCTTCTAATACTAAACCTACTATGATAGAAAAAATAGATTTAAACTTAGAAAAAAACGAGTTAGGAATATCATTTTTAACTTTAGAAAACAGTAAATCAATTCTATTAGGTATAAATGGTAAAGTAACCTTAATCGTTTTAGAGTATCTAAACAGTAAAAATTTAAAAGATTTGATCAGTTACTTAAACTATAACAATATAGATTATCTTATGTATGATGAATATATTGATCTGTCTTATAAATACAAAAGAATAAATCACGATTTTAAATTTGAAAATGTCAATATTATTAAAAAAGATAATTTAATTATAAATTACTTAGATTACAATTTATGTATTGGTAAAAATAGTAATCAAACTAGTTGTGATTTTATCTATTATTTATATTTAGATAGTATTCCTAAACTAAGTGATAAAAACAAAATAATTTTTTATGATCAAAATATAGATGAGATGTATATGGAAAATAACTACCAACACCTAATTGATAGTTATATCTTAAATGAAAATGAAGTTATAACTTTAAAGGTTAAAAAAAATCATTATGACTTAGTTAATATTCCTTATTAATGTAGAAAAAATGTCTATTTTGTGATAAAATTAAAAAGAAAGGAGTAGGTAAAATGGTTTGTAAAAAATGTAAAAAAGAAAATGACGAACAAGCTAAATTTTGTGCTAACTGTGGTAGTCCTTTAAAGGAAAATGATAAATTTAATTTGTTAGATTATTTAAAAACAATGGCAGAAAGTATTATAAAACCAAGTAAATTTTTTAAAGATAAAACAATTGATTTAAAAAAATCTTTTATCTATGCTTTAATTTTATCTGTAATCGCAACTATTATTACGATAATTGAAGCTATGTATGATGCTGTAGTAGTAAAAAGTGTTAGTTGGTTTAATGAAGTTAAAACAGAAATCCATCTTAATAATTTATTAGATGAAAAATTTATAGTCTTAGGTATTAAAGCTTTTGTTATATTTTTAGGAATTATCCTTTTACTTGCTTTAATCTATTATTTAGCTTCTTTGGTTATAAAAAAAGAAATTCCTTATCCTAAAATGATTGCTTATGCAACTTGTAGTATAGCTCCAATATATTTAGCTATTCTAGTATTAAAACCAATTTTAGGTATAATTTCTCCAATTTTAGGGACATTTATCGTTATTGTGGCTTTAATATATACAGTTATTATTCTAATTGAAAACATCAATGTAGGCTTAAAAGAAGATAAAAAAATATACTTTCATTTAGCTTGTTTGAGTATTTTTACAATAATTATGTATTATGGTTATTTTCATATTTTAATAGATAATTTAAAATTTTAGAAGTATTTGTTAAGATATTCTAGTATTATATATTAGATATCTTTTTTTTAATTTGAAAATAAGGTATAATTAGATTAGGTGGTTTTATGTTAGATAAAATTGTTTTACTTTTAAAAGATAATATTGTAATACCTAAAAATCTATTACTTTCTTATAAAGATTTAAAACTTACAGAATTAGAGTTGATTATTGTTATTTATCTTATAAATAGTAGTGTTTTTGATCCTAAAACGATAAGTGAACAGTTAAAACTAAAATATAAAGATGTATTGGACGCTATTGATGATATGATAAATAAAGGACTAATTGAGTTAAAATCTAATGACAAAGAAGAGTTTATAGATTTAGATGGTATATATAAAAAAATAGCTTTTAATGTTATAAATGCTAAAGAGGATAAAAATAATACCAATATATTTGATACCTTTGAAAAAGAATTTGGAAGAACTTTATCACCAATGGAATTTGAAATGATTAATGCTTGGATAGATAGTGGTAATTCTGAAGAACTAGTAATTTTAGCTTTAAAGGAAGCTGTTTATAATGGTGTTACTAATTTAAGATATATTGATAAAATAATTCACGAATGGCAAAAAAAAGGAATAAAAACTAAGGAAGATATTTCTAAAGATAGACGTAATTATAAAAAAAATCAAGTTCAAATTGAAGATTATGATTGGTTAAATAATGGATAAAATTATAAGTTATTTAGAAGAGTTAATTCCTAATCCTCGTTGTGAATTAAATTACAATAAAGATTATGAGTTAGTAATAGCTGTTATGTTATCTAGTCAAACAACTGATAAAAGGGTTAATGAGGTTACTAAAATTCTTTTTAAAAAATATCCTACGTTAGAAAGTTTAGCTAAAGCAAATGTAAATGATTTAAAAGATATTATAAGACCATTAGGTAATTTTAATAAAAAGGCTTTGAATGTTAAATTGATAAGTGAGAAATTACTTACTGATGGAGGTAAGGTTAGAAATGATCGTGAATTTTTAGAGTCTTTACCTGGGGTAGGAAGAAAAACTACAAATGTTGTTTTAGGTATTTTGTATAATGAGAATGTTATAGCTGTTGATACCCATGTAGCTAGGGTAAGTAAAAGACTACAAATAGCTTTAGAAAGTGATAACGTTTTAGAAATTGAAAAAAAACTATATAAGAGGTTTTCTGGTGAAGAACTAGTAAAACTTCATCATCGTTTAGTTTTATTTGGAAGATATTATTGTAAAGCCAAAAATCCTTTATGTAAGGATTGTAAATTAAAAGATATATGTAAAAGAAGCTTTGATTAAGCTTCTTTTACTGTTACATACCTAGTTATTACTTCAGTTGACCCATTATAAGTAACTGTATAAATTATTGTATATTCTCCAGGTGTACTAGTATCAATACTATCAACAATTACATCACTTGCTGTATTTTTAATTTCTGTTGTAATTGTAGCTTGACTAGTTACATCAACACTGTTGTCTAACACAATAACAGGTGGATCTTGGTCAATAAATTGTTCGCCAACTAATACTTCAACAGAATCTTCCCCATTTAGTGATACAGTAACAGGGGTTACTGTTTGATCGCCTACATCGACTGTAAGTTCTACTCCATCACTAGAGTTAGAAGTAAATTTAGAGAATGTTGTTTTTACAACAAAGGTAATATTACCAGATAGACCGGTCAAATCTACATTGTAAGAGTTCTTAGTTGTAAATCCAAGAAGAGACAAGTTACCATTAGATTTCATATAAACATTATAACCAAGCGAACCAACACTAGATTTATTATAAGAAATACGATTGTTTATAAACCTATTTAGATAAGAAGTATTACTAAATAGACCTTTGTATTGACTAGCTAAAGATGATTTATCTACTGGATTGTTTGTAACTGCATTCCATGTAAGTTTTAAAGTTGTACCAGTAATTTGACTGTTTAAATTAGAAACATCATTTGGTTTAGAAAATGTAGTTGAAACTTCTGTAGGTTCTGTTCCTTTTTTGAAAAGTTCAGTAGTTATCATACTTTTTGGCGTATATTTACTAGCTAAAACAGGAGTTGGATTGTATTTTTCTAGTTTAACTGCTACAACCCCACTAGGTTTAGTAAATTTAGTACCAGTTTCAAAAATCTTTGAAGCTACTTTTTGGAAGATAGCTTTATGAGAGTTGTTTCCAAAAAGTGATACATATCTACTATTTACTTTATCATAACCATACCAAACTGAAATTGTATAATTTGGTGAACAACCAACTACCCATAAATCGTTGATAGCTGTTGAAGGTAAGTTGTAAGTATCAAAAGCAGATGAGTCAAAGGTTGTAGTACCAGTTTTAGCTCCATAAGTAATATTACTACCAATATTAGAATAGTATCCTAAAGCTTCAGTTGAAGTTGTTATTAACATATCTGTTATCATGTAAGCTGTTTCAGGAGACATTACTTTGGTTTTGGCTTCTTTAACTTCATATACATCATCGTTATCACGATAAACTATTTTACTAAATGTATGAGGTTTTGTATAGTAACCACCAGCTGGGAATGCTGAATAAGCAGCAGCTAGGGTAAGTGGTGATTCACCAGTATAAGCTCCAATTGAGTGAGCTTCGTGAACTATACCATTTTGAACTTCAGGTGATAGTCCTAGTTTTGTTACAAAGTCTAAGATTTTACTATTTTTAACTCTTTGGAAAGCTTTTAAAGCAGGTATGTTTCTTGATCCAGCTAAAGCTTCACGCATTGTTAAGAAACCTTCATAACCCATATCCCAGTTATTGATTGTGGTACCACTACTATATTTGTATGGTTCATCTACAAAAGGTTCATAAGTTGACCAGTTGTTGTATTCAATACCTGGACCATAATCATATAGTGGTTTAGCAGTAGAACCTATTTGACGTTTTGATTGAGTTGCGTAGTTAAATGTTCTTTCTTTGTCACTTGTACCTCGACCTGATCCTAAAGCTAATACATAACCAGTTTTGTTGTCAATAACAGCAATTCCTGCTTGAACAACTTTGTTTTCCCAAGTATAAGTTTTACCATTCATAACATTATTGATATCATCTTGTTTACTACGATCCATTGTTGAATATATTTGCATTGGAACGTTGTAAGGATTTTGTTTAGTAGTATCGATTACATCATCAATAACAGCATCGATAAAGCTTTGATATTTGTTAGTAGTTTTAGTTGTTGTAAGTAAATCTTTAGCTGTTATTTTACTTGCTAATTGTTTTTGTTCTTCATTTATGTAGCCATGACGTTGCATTAGATATAAAACAGTTTGACGTCTTTCTTCAGCTGCTTCAGGATGATAGTATAGATCATATGAACTTGGAGCTTGGAATAAACCAGCTATTAGGGCTGCTTCTGCTAAGTTGATATCTTTGACACTTTTTCCAAAATAAGTTTGACAAGCTTGTTCAACTCCATATGAGTTACTTCCTAAGAAAGCTGAATTGACATAAAATTCTAAGATTTCTTCTTTAGTATATTTCTTTTCAATAACGAAAATTGACATATAAATATCAGTAAACTTTCTTATTATACCTTTAATTCCACTTGCTTCACGAGAAGTAAAATGGTTTTTAGAAACTTGCATGGTAAGGGTAGAACCCCCCCCAGCATTTGAATTACCTAACAATTGTTTAACAGTTGCGACAGAAAAACGAGGTAAGTCAAAGCCATTGTGTTGGAAGAATCTTGCATCTTCTGTTGCGACTATAGCATTTACTAATACTTCAGGAAGTTCATCATAAGAAACAACTTCTCTTTTTTCAACCCCTAAAGTAGTAAGAACTTTTCCTTTATTATCATAGATAATACTTGATTGTTGTTGATATAAATTATCTGGATCAAATGCAGGGGCAGATAAAACTATATAACCAAAGAAAATAGCTAAACCAACAAAACAAGCAATAAACATAACTAGAATAACGATTAAAATCCATTTTAAAATAGTTTTCTTTTTAGATTTATTAGATCTATTTTTTTTAGGTTTATGATTTACTTTCTTATAAGATGAACGACTAGCTTCAATGGTGTTATGTTCATGAGTAGGAGTACTAACTTTTTGTTCATAATTATAATTATTGATAATTGGTTTTTCTTCCATTTTTCTATGTTCCTTTCTTTTAGGTTTTTTTATAAATTGGTATAGATAAGGTAGTCCAATTAAAACGATTAAGATACTACCTACAATAAGTATAGATATAACTATCCCAACTGTGATACTTCCAATAATTAAAATGGCTATACACAGTATTAAGATGGTTAAATCAGCTGGATTTTTTTTAAAATATTTTATAATTTCATCAATCATATTTACCTCCAAAATATAAGTAATCAACAATCTTTAAATAATCAATACGAGGATTGTAAGTATCTTTAATTTTATAGCCAAACTCAGTAAAATATTCTAAAGGAATACTTTTTTTCCCATTATTTTCAGTAAAATTTAAAAATTCTTTAATACCTAAGTAATAATTGAGATTTAATTTGGTAAATCTAACAATTATAAAACCAATACCTCCATGATTGTCTATTTGTTTTAGATGTTTTATTTGATGGTCATGAATATTAGATAAGGGAAAACTTTTACCACTTGTTTCTTTAGCTTCAAAATCAATGTATTTTCCTTTATAGATACCATTGTAGTCAGTCGTTGATGGAGTATTAAAATATGCTTCTTTAATAATCGCTTTATTACGACTTGGATATGATACTTTAACTAGAGTAATAGGTGTTGGTTTTTTATGTATAACAGCTATATTACTAGCTAAATAAAATTCATTTGTATCGTTGATATCTTTTTCTAATTTCATTCCTCTTTTACTATGGGATGTTTTTTGTTTATACTCTTTATTAATACCAGTTGGATATTTCATAACGTCACCAATATAATTATACTATAAAATTGGTAATTTTACTATGGTATAAACTAAATTTATCTAGTTTTGTCGAATTTATACTATTCGTTATTAATTTATGTTAAAGTAAAAATATCTAGAATAGGGTGATAGGATGATAAAACATCATATAAATAATGTATTTGATGATATGATAGGTGATATTAGATACATTAAAATTAATACTTATTTAAGAAGGATAAAGAAATAAGCAAGTTATGCTTGTTTTTTGATTGACAAATATGGACTTTTTTGAGAAAATATATATGTAAGAAAAAAAGAGGTGTTATTATGTATCAAGAAAGGATTATTTTATCTCCTAAAGAGATATTAGAAAAAGAATTTAAAATCGATACAAGGGGATTTAGACCTCAAGAAGTGGACAAATTTTTGGATGTTGTAATTCAAGATTACGAAGAATTTGGACGTATTATTAAAGATTTAGAACATGATAAGAAAGAAATGATTGAAGATAACATAAGATTAAAACAAGAGATACGTAATTTAAAAACAAAAATAGAACTATTAAGTGAAAATAGTGATAATGACTCTTCAACTACAGCTGATGTATTAAGAAGATTATCACGTTTAGAAAAAGTTATTTATGGAAAAGAATAATATTTTGACAAACGCTGCATTTTTAATGTAGAGGAAAGTCCATGCTCGCACGATCTGAGATTGATCGTAGTGTTTGTGCCAAGGGAAAAAATAACCTTGGATAAGTGTAAACTTAATGGCGCGACTGATACCTAAGTTTTTAATATGGTTAGGTTGCATAAAGTGCCAAAGTGACGAATATTCTGGAAACAGATGAAGTGGAACGTGGTAAACCCCGCAAGCGAGAAACCCAAATTTGGTAGGGGAACCTAATAGAAGGGAAATGAACTTTCTATGGGATTGCTTAAGGCAATAGATAAATGTTTGTCGCCTATAAATAGGTACAGAACATGGCTTATAAAATATTATTTTTTTTATTTATTAGGAAAGTGGTGTAAAGGTGAAAGAAATTGGTGAAAAGCTAAGAGAAGCCAGGGAAAGTATGGGTGTTTCTATTGAGGAAGTAGCTAGTGATTTAAAACTTAGACCATCTCAAATTGAAAATATCGAGGAAGGTAATATGGAAGCTTTTAAAGATATTTTTTACCTTAAGTATTTTATTAGGGATTATTCTAAGTATTTGGGACTTAGTTATGAGGATATGATTGATGATTTTAATGAGTATTTGTTTGATCATACTTCAAGGATATCTTTGGATGATATTAAAAAGGCTAAGAAAAAGATTAAAAAGGATAAAAATAAAAAAATAGCGTCTCCCTATACATTAGAAAGGAAACCTAAATTTAAAGTATCTATATCATTTATATATATTTTAATTATAATATTACTTATTTTAATTGGTTATTTGATTGTTACTTTAGTAAATAGTGACAATTTTAAGGAAGAAGAAGTTGTAACAGTTTATGAGTAGGAGGGAATATGAATTTACCAAATAAGTTAACGATGTCGCGTATTGTAATGGCGATTATAATAATTTTGATTTTACTTATTCCTTTTGATAATTTGGGAATTACGTTACCTCAACTTTACATTAATGAAAGTATTGTGGTAAATATAAAATATTTGATTGCTGGAGTTTTATTTGTTCTAGCGTCTATTACAGATTTTTTTGATGGTTATATAGCTCGTAAATATAATTTGATTACTAATTTTGGAAAAATGATTGATGCTATAGCTGATAAAATACTAGTAAATTCAGTTTTAATTATTCTTACAGCTTTTGGGTTTATTCATCCTATTATAACTGTTATCATTATTATCAGAGATAGTGTTGTAAATTCTATAAAGATGCTTGCTGGTAATAAGGGTCATGTAGTAGCTGCTATCAAAATGGGAAAACTTAAAACTGCATGTTTAATGGTTGGAATAACTTTGACTTTGTTTTATAACTTACCTTTTGAACTTATTAATTTAAGGGTATCTGATTTTCTACTGGTTATTGCTTCTATTTTATCAGTTATATCAGGTTTTCAATATTATTATTTGAATAAAGAGTATTTAAAAAGTTAAACTTAATGTCTAACTTTTTTTATTTATAATTTGTATATCTCATTGTTTCGTTTGAAATGTTAAAGATAATTCCTATCATAATCATGTAACTAAGTAAACTAGATCCTCCATAACTAATGAAAGGCAAGGTAATACCTGTAATAGGCATTATACCAAGTGTCATTCCTATGTTTTGGAGTTGTTGGTAAATAAGCATACTTACTATTCCAGCAATTATATATTTATTGGTATTAGAGTTAGTTTTAAGAGCGAGTAAAATTAGTTTGATATCGAAAAATACGATTAATCCTAATAGTAAAACTGAACCTATAAAACCAAAATTACTAGAAAATACAGCGAATATAAAGTCTGTTTGAGGTTCTGGAAAATATAGGGGTGTATTACCAAATCCTTTACCTAATAGTCCTCCAGCTCCAATGGCACTCATTCCATTTTCTAGTTGGTAGCCACTTTTATTACTCCAGTCTAATAGGCGATCGACTCTAAGGAAGAAGTCTGTACCAAATATTTTTAAAAATAGGTCATTACTTATGAAATAGATTAATAAAACAGAAGCTACTAGGAAGATGAAAATGGAAATTAGTAGTATAAACCAACGATATCTAATTCCAGATACTAAAAGCATTCCAACTGTTATTAATAGGTATATTAATACTACACCTGTATCTGGTTGCATAAAGGTTAAAATGCTTGGGATTAATACGACAATACCTACTTTTACTAAGAATTTGAATTCTTCAAAAACAGTAGGATTTGTAAAGTTTTCGTTGAATTTATGGATCATTGTTCCAATGGTTAAAATAAGGATTATTTTCATAAATTCACTAGGTTGGATAGTTCCAATACCAGGGATCGTAAACCAACATTTGGCGTCATTTATAGGTGTTCCTAAAAAAAGGAGTAGTATTAAGGATATAATACCTATTATGTATAGTATCCAAACGTTTTTGTAGATAAAGTCGTTACCTATAAACATGATAAAGTAGGCTACTAAAAATCCTCCAATATACCAATATAGTTGTTTTAAAGCGAGATCATTTAGATATGATGCTAGTAAATTTTGAGCACTATATATGGTGATAATACTAATAATAGCCATTAAGATTAGTGGTATTATGATACCTAGATCAACTTTGTATTTTGAAATGTTTTTCATAAAATCACCTGTATATATATTTTATACTAAAAATGGTATTTATTCAATCAATGTAACAAATAAATACATTTTTTTTTAAAAGGGTGTTAAAATTTTGAAAAGTATAGTATAATTATATTGGTGATATAATGGAATGGCAATATATACAGTATATAATTATTATAGTTGTTTTATTTATTATTGCATTAGCTATAACTCGTTCTAAGAAGAAGGATTTTAAGTTAGAGGTTAATAAATTAGCTCAAGCATTGGGTGGTAAAGATAATATAGTTGATTATGAGGTTAATAAGTCAAGATTTATTGTTAATTTAAAGGATGTGGAAATAGTTAATAAGGAAGCTATTCAGAAGATGGGAGCTCAAGGTATAGTGGAAATAGATAACCAACTCAAAATTATTTTAGGGGATGGTGCTAGACAACTTAAAAAGTATATTGATGATTTAAAGAAGAATAAATAAAGGAGGAATATATATGTTAGCAAATA
>CANQER010000012.1 GCA_947595415.1 uncultured Bacilli bacterium | reverse complement strand
TTATATAAAAAAAGAAAATCAAATTTATTATAAATTCAACTTTCTTTTCTTTTTCCCCCAAAACTCTTTACACTAACTGGTTAAAAAAAATGAGATTAAACTCATTTATTTTCACAAATCCAATTGGATAAAACTTCTTTAGGCATAAACCCTACTTTTTTATCTACTAGTTTTCCATCTTTGAACAGTAGTAAACTAGGTATACTCATAATTCCATATTGTTTAGCTAAATCTTCATTTTCATCAACATCGATCTTTACAAATTTAACTTCACTACGTTCATTTTTAAGCTCTTCAATTATAGGTGCAAGCATCTTACAAGGTCCACACCAAGTTGCGAAAAAATCTACAACTACTACGCCATCACTAATTAAACTATTAAAATCCATATCTATTCCTTTCTATATTCATCTAAAAAAGTCTTATCATTTATTTTTAACTTACCACTATCTATAAGTTTATCAACTGCTTTAATATCAACTATTTTATACTTTAAAAACAATTCTAATGTTTCTCTGTTAAAGTTTTCTGAATCAGTAGCTTTATCATATTTATCTTTTAAGACTGCAAATTCATCTATTACTTTAATAGTATCATTCATTACTCCAGAAAGTATTGGGGTATTATTTAAAATTGGTTTTACTAACTTTGCATCATCTACTACTTTAAGATTAAACATAGGTAATGATAATATATAAATAGCGATAAAACAAATAATAAAATAATGAACCATTCCTATTATCATACCCAATATCTTAGAAGGTATTCCAAGAATAATGGTTAAGGTTAAAAACTTTTCAAAACAAGAACTAACTAGTAAAATAACTTTAAATATAATCATTAGAATAGAAAACACTATTAAAAAAGCTATTACTTCATAAATAAGAATATTTAAAACTGTTATTCCTTTAAAAGACCCACTAAATCCAAAGAAAGGTAAATTTTCATATAAGAATGAAGAAATAGGATTTTTAAGGATAAAAGCAATTACAAGGATTAAAACAAAACCTACAAATGATAGTAATTCTTTAGTAAATCCTCTTTTTAAACCTACAAATCCTCCAAATAAAATAAGTAATATAATCAGTACATCAATTATATTCATTTTATCCCTCCTAATTAATTATATTACAAAAACTAAAAAAAATAAAGATTAAATAAAACCACTATATATTTAAGTGGTTATTTACTTTTCTTTTCAGATTTTTCCAATTTTTCTAAAACTTCTTTAGTTACTTCGATAGCTTTATCTTTTATAGCACTAGCTGACTTTTCTAAAACAGGAGTTCCTTTTTCTAGAGCATAATCAACTAATTCTTCAGCCATATCTTGAATTTGACGAGCTTTTTTCTTAGCTACTTTTAAAACTTTTTCTTTATCTAAATCATCTAATTCTGCTTTAATTTCTTCAATTTTATTTTCAATAGTTTCTCTTACTTCATCCATATCAACATCTTTTACTTTAGCTAACATTTCATCAAATTTTTCTTTTAACTCTTTTCTAGTTTCAGATCCTTTTTTAGGAGCAAACAAAACTCCTAGACCAGCCCCTAGGGCAATCCCACCTAAAAACTTTCCAAATCCTTTTTTCTTACTCATTATCTTCATCTCCTTTTTTTCTAAACAAACTTTTAACAATATTTTTAATAAATCCTAAAAATTTTTGACTTACTAAATCTAAGGTATCAGTACTTCTTTCAATAATCGTAAAAATACCATTTAACTTATTTGATTTACAAGTTACATCATCTACTAAAACATCTACTTTAGTTAATGTACGAATAAGTCTTAGACCAAGTACAATTAGTACTACTAATAGTATAGCTAATAATACATAATTTATGACTACTAAAAAGTCATTTAATTCCATTATTCATCATCCCTTTTCTCATACATCATATCAACTAAATTAAGTAAATCACTTTCAGTTAAATCATCATCTTCACTCTTATCTTCATTCATAATATCGATCAAATCACCTTCAACTGAATCTTCTTTTTTATCATCTAACTTATCATCTAATTCTTTACTTTCTTGTTTTATTTCAATGATTGGTTCTTGTTGAAGACCTAAACCAATTCCTTCTACTACTTCACTAGAATCATCAGTTAAATCCAATTTATCTTTAATATCAATCTCATCATCGATCTCTTCAAATAAATCTAAATCATCTTTTTTGTTATTGAAAAACAAAGAATTATCCATTAAATTAGTATCAATTTCATCTTCCAAGGTACCATAAGCTTTTTTCCTTACCTCCTCAATACTTGTTGCTTGAGGTCTTACAAATTTTTCCTCATATCTTTTAGTTGTAATATCCTCTTTATGATAATTCTTATCTAAAATTCCATAAACAGGTGAAATTATAGGGGTTGGTTCAAAACTTTTTTTAACTTTATTAGCTTCATTATTATAACCTTTAGGTTTATAATCATCCTTAGTTTGATTATACAAAATTGGTTTTTCTTCTTCCTTAGGTTTTTCTTTTTCCCTTTTCTTTTCAATAGTTTCAAAATCTTTATCATCAAAATAAACTGGAAAGACAAATTTATCTTCCTTTTTAACCTTATCTTCTTCAATTTCCTCTTTTTTTTCTGGTGCTTTTATTTCAACTTGCATAACCTCTTTTTTTATTGGTTCTTCTTCTACTACTTCTTCAGTAAACATATCTTTTAATTTACTTACAAGTCCCATTTATACCACTATCCTTCCTCGTCATATTCAATTAGGTTATCGTTAGTATTATCATCAGTTTCTTCAAACAAATCATATTTTTCTTCTTTATTAGTAAAGTAATCTTTTTTAAGCATAAGATTTATAACATTGTTGTTAAACTTTATTGTTGACAATATATATGATGCATTCATAACAACAGTATTTATATCTTCTTTATTTACTAATGATTCTATTTTTGCATAATTATACACAAAAGTTATAAAATATTTATCATTTTGTTGTTTAATTGTTATATATCCTTTTTTACCATTTAGATCAATCTCACGATAGTAGTAAAAATCATCATCTAAGGGATATGTAACTTCTAATTTTTGAAAATAACTTACAGCATCAATATATAAGTAGTAATAATTACCATCAGAGTATAACTTATCATTAAATTCATTAGTATCAATATAAGAAACTCCTCTTGGAACATAATACTTATATCCTTTTCCAACACGATTATACAAAGTGTTATCTTTTGATAAAATGACATTAACCATATTATCTATATTAGCTGTATCAATCCTTACAACTGTACAACCAGTAACAAAAAGCGTTAATAATATAATTATTAATTTTTTCATATTACACCTTTTCTATCTTAATTATATCAAACTTTACTTTTAAAAAAAAGTTTTTTTAACTAATAATGTCAAACTAATGTCTATTCTTTACTACTTCTACCATATATATAGGTTTACCTAACATTTTGAATTTTGTCTCATACTCAGTTTCAACATTAAACGAAATATCACTACTGTGTAGATCTAAAGATATATTTTTAATAATATAACCAAAATTTGAAAAAGAAATTAAGGAATATTCAAACAAATTTCTATTATCAGTTTTCATAATAATATGAGGATTTTCTTTAAATATGTGTTCATATTTTTCTAAAAAAACAGGGCTTGTTAAACGTCTATTACTATGTCTTTTTTTAGGCCAAGGATCTGAAAAATTCAAATACAAAGTCCTTACATTTTCCTTAAAAATCTTATCAATATTACATGCGTCAGCAACAATTAATTTTAAATTTGAAATATCTAAACCTTCTAATTTTTGAATAGCTCTTATAATAACACTATCATATTTTTCAATTCCAACATAATTAACATTAGGATTTTCTAATGCCATTTCTTTAATAAATTTACCCTTACCCATTCCTATTTCAATATCGATAGGATTACTATTATGAAAACTAGGTTTAGTAGTAATATAAGATGATTTATTTATTATTTCTTTAGCGTTTTTAACATTACGAAGACGCATAATATCACCTCATTAATTATATCATAAATGACACCAAAAATAAATATAAGCATATAATTAATTAGAATAAAGGAGTGTGTAAGTAATGAAAAAAGATCGAAATTGCAATAACATGGCACCTTACCCAGTATATCCTAGTTATCCTGGAATGATGCCAAATATGATGCCTAACATGATGCCTAATATGCAACTTCCAATCTCACCAGTAGGAGTTACTATTAACGATTATGACAACGACTACCAAAGTCAATTAAGCAGTATTCAAAACCAACTTAACAATTTAGAAAGACGTGTTAGTAATCTAGAAAACAACAACATCAGTAATAATTACAATGCATCTAATTTTCATATGGTTTAAATCTTATTTTATATAAGATTTTTTTCATAAAAAAAAGTTATTTTTTAATAACTTTTTGGATCAACTAATATTTTAACAGCATCAGAAGTACCTGATGTTAATTTTTCATATGAAGCTTGAACTTTATCTAGACCTACAATTTCATCTACAAATTTTAACATTTCAATTTGTTTGTTGGCCATCAAATCTATACAAGTTAAGAATTCTTCTTTAGTATAAGCAATAGCTCCTAAAACTGTAAGTTCATGCATAACAGCTATAACAGTTGGGATAGTAATAGGATTTAGAGCTACACCAACTAGAATAACTTTTCCTCCAGGTCTAACAGCCATTAAAGCACTAGTAACAGCAGCAGAATTACCACTACAATCAACTACGATATCAAATCCTCCATTTGTTTTACTAACAACATTTTCGATAAACTTTTCATCTTTAGCATTAAACCATTCATCACAAACATTTAAATCAACAGCTTTTTTACCACGAGCTTCATTAGTTTCAGAAACAGCTACATAACTAGCTCCTTCTTTCTTAGCAAACATGGCAGAAACTAAACCAATAATTCCACCACCAATTACTAATACTTTTTCCCCTACTTTTATATCAGCTAAGTGAATAGCATGAAGTCCTACAGCAGTTGGTTCTACCATCGCAACTTCTTCATCCTTAATCGTATCTGGTACTTTAACAACCATATCTGGTCTAATTGCCATTTTAGGAGCTAAACCTCCTGGATTAGTTAAAGAAAGTCCTGTTGCATAAGTCCAAGTTTCACTACAATATTGATAGTTACCACTAAGACAAGCTTTACAATGTCCACAAGGTGATATTGGTAAAGCTGTTACTCTATCACCTACTTTTAAATCAGTTCTACTTCCAGGATCAGTTACAATTCCACAATATTCATGTCCCATAACAAGACCTACAGGTTGGCCTGATTCCCAATAGTGAATATCAGATCCACAAATTCCTGTTTTTAATACATCAATTACAACTTCACCATTTTTAGATACAGGTTCTTCCATATCTTTAATTTCAAATTCTCTAACGCCTTTTATTGCTACACATTTCATATTATACCTACTTTCTATTACATTTTAAATATACCATTAAATTACCTTTTTAGCAAGCATAATTGTCATTACTTTACATAAAAAAAGACTTAAAAAGTCTTAAAATTGTACTTTTGGTACTTCTTTATCTTTTTCTTCAGCTAAGAAGAATTGTTCTGGTTTAAAGTTAAATATCGAAGCTATTACATTAGATGGAAACATTTCAATCTTATTTTTGTATATAAGTACAGCATCATTATAAGCTTGTCTTGAGTAAGATATTTTATCTTCTGTATCTTGTAGTTGAGTTTGTAGATGTAAAAAGTTTTCATTAGCTTTTAAATCTGGATAAGATTCAGATATAGCTAGTAATCTACCCAAAGCATTAGAAAGTTCACTGTTACTCTTAATTTCTTCATCTTTAGTTTTAGCACTTATTGCTTTTGTTCTAGCTTCTACTACTGCATTTAAAGTTTCTTTTTCATGTGAAGCATATCCCTTTACAGTTTCAACTAAATTAGGTATTAAATCAGCTCTTCTTTTTAATAATACCTCTATTTGAGCCCAACTATCTTTTAGTCTGTTACGAATACTTACTAAAGAGTTATACGTACCTATTACATAGAAAATTAAAACTAAAACAACAATTAAAACAACGATTAAAATAATTGTTCCTAAATTCATATCGATCCTCCATTCATTATAATTATACAACATTAACTATAAAAAATAAATCTTTTTTGTATAATTTAATATTTATTTTACAAACTAAAAAAGGAAAGGATGATTCTATGAATATCGATATTAGAAAAAGCATTAAAAATAACTTTAAAGATGCAGACATAGATGAAATTAAAGCTTCTATTGTCTCATCGATTGAAGAAAAAGATGAAATTACCCTTCCTGGATTAGGAGTATTCTTTGAAATCCTATGGGAAAAATCTGATGACGATGAGAAAAATTTCATCTTAGAAAAAGTTAAAAATGGCTTATAAAAATTTCTTGATTTCAAGAAATTTTATTTTATAAACCCATTTTGAACGTACTGAGTTTCATTAACTACAACAAATGCTTTAGCATCAAAATTACTTATAAGTTCTTTTAAAACACGCAATTGCTTTTTATTAATTTCAATAAACAACATATATTTATCACGTCTATTATCTTTACCCATTACATTTAAAACAGATACACCATATCCATGTTTTCTAATAGCATTAATCAAATCTTTATTTCGATTTTCAGTTATTACTTGAACACTTACATTTCCAGAGATGAATTTTTGCGATAATTTACCACCTATAAAGGTACCTGTTGCGAATCCTCCAGCGTAAGATATGACAACAAATAAACCTGTTTCACCTGTATTTAAAGCTTCTTTGACAATTATAAACCAGATTGTAACTTCAACAAATCCCACTAAAGCAGCATACAAATCTTTACCTTTAACTGTTAGAATAGTTCTAAAGGTACCAAGTGAAACATCCATTATACGTGCAACAAATATTTTAATACATAAAAATAAAACATTCATATTATCACCTATTAAAATTTATTATTAACAAAAAATAGAAATTTATTCTATTTTTTTATATCTTTAAACATCTCACCAATAGTCGTGCTAATAGTAGCTACATTTTGAAGTTCAGATGGAACAATTATTTTAGTAGCCTTACCATTAGCTAATTTAGTTAAAGCTTCAAAACTTTTCAAAGTCAAAACTGATTTATCTGCACCAGCTTCTTTAACAAGTTTAATTCCCTTTGCTTCTGCTTCTTTTATTTTAATTAAAGCTTCAGCTTCTCCTTCAGCTACTTTTATTTGTGATTGTTTAGTAGCTTCAGCTCTTAAAATAGCACTTTCCTTTTCCCCTTCAGCTATTAAAATACTAGATTTTTTTTTCACCTTCAGCTTGAAGAATTTTTTCACGTCTTTCACGTTCAGCACGCATTTGTTTTTCCATAGCTTCTTGAATATCTTTAGGAGGAATAATATTTTTTACTTCCACCCTATTTACTTTGATTCCCCATGGATCTGTAGCTTCATCTAAAATTGAACGCATTTTAGAATTTATAATATCACGTGATGTTAAAGTTTGATCTAATTCCAATTCCCCAATTATATTACGTAGAGTTGTAGCAGTTAAATTTTCAATTGCACTTATAGGATTTTCAACCCCATAAGTATATAACTTAGGATCAGTAATTTGAAAATAAACTACTGTATCAATTTGCATTGTAACATTATCTTTAGTAATAACTGGTTGAGGAGCAAAATCTTTAACAATTTCTTTTAAATTTACCTTATTTGCGATCCTATCAATAAAAGGTATTTTAAAATGAAGACCATTTTTCCATGTACTAAAATATGAACCTAATCTTTCAATTACATATGATTGAGCTTGAGGAACAATTTTAACATTAGGTATAACTAAAACAATAACTAAAATAAATAAAACTATAAATAACTCCATTAATCACACACTTCCTTTACTTTTATTTTAACTCCATTTATTTCAAGTACTTCAACCACAGTATCTTTTTTTATAGCTTTATCTGCATACGCTGTCCATTTTTTACCATCTACTTTTACTTCCCCATTTTCTTTTTTAGAAATATTTTCTGTAACAATTCCTTCCATACCAATTATTCTGTCAGTATTAGTAGCGACATCTTTTTTCTTTAAAAATTTTGTCATAATTGGTCTAGTGGTTACTAATAAAATAATTCCTACTACAACAAATATTCCAAATTGAATTAAAAAATTGTCTGTTAAAAATGAAGAAACGAGTGAAAGTAAACCACTTACTACAAACCAAATAGTTGTCAAGTTTACTGTCATAATTTCGACAAAAGTAAGTAAAACTATAATTAAAACCCAAATATATACCATATTACCACCTATTTACATTATACTATTAATAATTTCATTTTACAACTAATTACACATATTATTTATCAAATTTGTTTCAATATCAGATATATAAATTTCAATTTTTTCTATTTTTATTCCATTTAATTTATATTTATAAAGATCTTCTAAGTAACCATTTTTTTCTAAGGTCTTTAAATAAAGATTGGTAAAATTATCAATACTATCTAATTTATAATATTCTAATTTTTTTAATTTATCTTTATAAATAGGATTGATATAAGGATATATCCCTATTATTTTATTTTCTAAATTACCAATATTTTTGGTTGTTAAAGAAGTACATGTTATTACTTTAGTATATTTACCATCTTCTATTTCAAGACTTACTAGTTCTGTTTTAGGTTTAATAGTTATAAGTATTATTAAAATTAAAAAAAATAATGTTATATATGTTTTCATGTTATCACCTATATATAGTGTTAACAAATACGACAAATATAAACATTATTTTTTATTAATCTTCATCTAAATTTGTATAATCTAATAAAACTTTTAATACTTCTGGATCTGTTACAAACTCACAAAATGATTTACCATCTTTTTTTACTTCTTTAATATAATTAAAATCGTTTAATATTTCAGTTTCTTCATCGTTTATACGACTTACAAAATAATATGTATCGTCTTTATAAACTAATTGTCTAATAATTATATATTTACGATTATCGCCTAAAACTATTGTTTTCTTTGTATTATTTTCCATAATCCTCCTATCTAGTCATTCCACTTTCCATACTATTTTCAGTGGATTGAACTATTTGTGATTTTAATTCATTTAAATCATTTATTTGTTGAGCATTGTCTTGACTTATAGTTGATGCACTTTGTTGTTGTACTAATTTATCCAAATCATCATCTGACATACCACCTAGATTTAGATCTTTTTCAATGTCATCAAGTTTTTCTTGAGGAGTTTCTTCTTGTGGTGCACTTGGAGTTTTAGCTACATTATCGTCACGATCTTTTGGAGTTTCGAAATTACCATCTCCTGAAGATACTAGATCACTTGGTACATCATTTTGCGTATCATTTGGATGAACAGTTTGAACATTACCATTATCATCTACTGTTTCTAATGTTTCATCTATTGCTTGATCAGTTCCAGCATCTGCTGCTGTTCCTAGATGAGCATGCCACATATCTCTTTCTGGAGTTGGTTCATCTTTATCATTATCTTTGTCATTATCATCGTTATTGTTATTTGTATCATCATCTGGTACTAACCCAGGTTTTTCACCTGTATCTAGATTATCACCAGGTGACATTTCTCCTCGATCACTAATACTTGTATCATCTACAGTAGGATTACCAATTGAAGTATCTGGTGTTTGGGGATTTACATGAGTAGAGCCACTGGGAGTATAACTGCTACTATGATCAGCTACAGGTGAATTAAAATGAACTACATCATCTATATCATCTACAGTTTGCATATTACAGTTACATCCATTATATGGTGAATCATGAACAACAAATATATCATGATTTAATTTTGCTTCATCACCTGTATGATCAAGCATACTACATGCTCCAAAATTAGATACTAAAGCTGTAATCATAATCCCACCTGCTAAAACTGCTGCAATTACTTTTTTATGTTCTCTAATCCAATCTAAAGCTTTTCCTTTTATATTAGCTATAGATTTACCTAATTTAGATTCTTTAAATGCAACAATAGGAATTAATTTATCTTCTTTTTCTTCTTCCTCTTCGATAGGAGCAACTACTACTTCATCCTCTTTTTCATCTTCCTTTTCGTCAACATTTTCATCAACTAAAGGAGCAACTACTACTTCTTCATCTTTTTTTTTGTCTTCTTCCTTTTCTACAATAGGAACTGGAATAACTTTTTTATTTTCTTTTTCTTCTTCAATATCATTGATTAATTCATCTAATTCATTACCAAATACCACTGAAGCAAGTTGTTCTTCACGATCTAGACGTGATAATTCACTTTTTAAACTATTAATTTGTCCTTGTTTAAAGGCAATTTCTTCTTCTCTTTTAACACTTGTTGAAGTAAGTTCTTTAATACCTAAAGCTCCTAAAACAACATCTCTTTCTCGACTATTTAATTTACTTAGTTGTTCAGATTTTTCAGTAATGCAAGCTTCTTTTTCTTTCTTTTCGTTAACTAATAAAACTGCAAACTCTTGATAATAAGCTTTGTGTTCATTTAATTTTTCTAGTCTGTTGTTTAAAGCATTTATATTTGTTTCAGAATCTTTTTGAGCAATTGCTTTTTCAATTTCCTTTTTAACTTGTCTTATTTCTTTATCAACATCTGCAATATTCTTATCAAGTAAAACACGATATTCTTCATTATTTTCTATAGATTTTTTAGCATCATCAATTTCTTCTTCGATATCTCTTTTACTATTAGAAACACGACTATCTAAATATTCTTCAACGAATGCAGAATCACTCATGTATTTTTCATTAGCTCTTCTTTCATCAATGAAAGTTTGTAGTTCTATGATTTCTAGATTAATTGCTTCTCTTCTTTCCTTAATTTCAGATAATCTTTTTTGATTTTCAAATTGATCATCTAATTCAGTAGCATAAGTTGTATAGAAATTATTTTTAAATTCAATTAAAGATTCTTTTAATTCACTTTCTTTTAAGAAACCTTTTTCATATTGAGCTATAATAGTTTTTAATTTTTCATCTGGATTATATAATAAGTATTTACCATTATTATTAATAGACTCTAATATTCTTTTTTGACTAGCTAATTCCTTTTCATCTCGTTGTCTTAAACGATCTGGAAATTCATCTATTTCAGCTCGTAAATTTTTAGCTTTATCTTTTACTCTTTCATGTTCTCTACTAGCATCTTCTAAACTTTTATTTAATGTATCAATTCTTTCTTGTAAACTAGAAACTGTATTTTTAGAATCAGTAATACTACTTCTACTATCTTCAATCAAAGCACGAATTTCACTAACACGTTCATCAGAAATACCTTCTTCTCTTAATTCAACTGAAAAAGTATCAATTACGTTTTGTAATTCTGCTTGTCTTTCTTTTTCTTCTTCAATCAATTCTTCATCTAATGAAATTGATTCTCTATTACCAGAAATTGTTGATGCTAGAACATCTAAAGTTGACATTTGAGTTTTGTATGTTCTTATCAACGTTCTAAGTTCTAAGTTTTCTTGTTCATTATATTGATCATATTTATGGGTTTTTAACTTGTTTTCTAATTGTGCAATCATCTTTTCACAACTATTTTTATCTTTACTTATTTTTTCAATTAATTCTTTTTGTCTATCGATTAATTCTTGAGGAATATAACTATGTAGGGCTTCTAATCGATTTAAATAATCTTGTTTGCGAAATTCTTGATTTAATGAAGCTACAGTATCTTCACTAAGTCCTTCTTCGTTAGTTGTTAAACCTAATCTATTCATCATTTTAACAACATTATCAACTGAAACTTCTTTTTGTTTTGCATATTCTTCTATTTTCATAAATCCTCCTTTTAATCTTTCTATTTCTTATTCCTATAATATAATTGTGTTTTATATCTTATCTCACCATTGATATCACTTAGTGAATTTACATTAAAGCCAGCATCATTAAAGGCTTTTAACAAATCTGCCTCATTTACATAACCATTTGTTACATCAACCCAATCAACATCATCAGAAACAATTTCTTTTATTTTTAATCTAGTAATAGTTCTAACTTCTCTAGTTGAAGATTCACTAACCTTATTATCTGAGTAACTAGACCAACCTGTCCAACGACTTTCATTTGTCCTTACTGCATTACTATATGGTTTACTTACAGAGTAAACAGAATCTCCAGTAGATATCTTCTTATACCATTTATAAGCAGTTGTTTTCGTATTTGGATCTTTTACATAACCACTTGCTGGACTACTTACAAAGTATGTATTTTCTCCACTAGCTGTTGTAGCATTGCTTGGATAATAACTCTTCTTAGTCCATGTATATAATGTATCACGATAATACCACATTTTTTGACTATCACATTCTAAACTACTAGTTGTCTTACATGAATTTAATGACCAACTAGACCAACTTCCTTTACAAACAGGACTAGTTTGTTTCTTTGTATATTTGCCACTATCATCTTTACACCAATAAGCAGTTCCTCTATCTACTGTAAAATCATCCTTACGTTCACTACATGGTGTATTACTATTTAACACTTGACTTGAATCTTTAGTAGGTGAACATACCCATCTTTCTAAAGCATTAGTCAAACTTCTTGTTCTATATGCAACTAAATTCCATTTTTTACGATAAGATTCTGTCTTAGGTTCAGTCAAAGAGTAATGTTCAGTTCGACCAGCTTCAGATCCTTTAACATATCCTTTACCTGGAATAGTTGACGCTTTCTTTGTTGTTTGTTTATACCATTTATAAGCACTACTACTAGCACTATCTTTATTTGTATATCCTTTAGCTGGACTAGATACATAATATCTATTTACATCACTAGCTTTGCTTTTATTACCAGGATAGTATTGTCTAACTTCACTATTAATTGTCCATCTGTATTGTAGATCACGATAACTATATTGAGTAACTTCTCCTAATATTTCATAACTATTAAAAGGTATTTTATCCTTATCTACAGTAACAGTTTTACCATATTTAATACTATTCTTATCAATTCTTTGTCCTAAATATAAGAAATTAACATCTGTCTTATCAGGAATAACATCAGCTTCTATTCCCTTTTTCCAATCTGTATACTCTTCTTCTTTTGGACATGATAGAACTGGAGCATAGTGATAACTTCCACTTTCTAATAAACATACTTTAACATAAGTATTGTTTTTGTCACAATTAGAATATTGATTTTCTTTAAGTAAATTTTTCTCGATAAGTTCTCCTAAAGTAACAGTATCACAAGTACCTCTTATTTGGGGTTTATTATTTGTTTCATAATACTTTTTACCAGCATTCAACAAATCCCCTTCTAAATTAGAATTGTTATTGCATCCACATGATTTTAATAACAGTAAAATGATAATGATTATAATAATTATTATTAATAACCATTTTAATACAGTAGACAAACCACTTTTCTTTTCTTCTGGTTCATTATTATCTACTTCACCATAACTTTGATGCATAGGTTGCGTATCATATTGATTCATATTTTGCATATCATTCATCGTTTAAAACCTCCTATTTTATTACCTATTTTTTATATTATAACACAATTTAACTAATACTTACAATCATTTTTAAAAAAACTTTTAAAAAAACAACAACTTTACATAAAAAAATATCCTAAATTTTAAATAATCATCAAAATTAGTGATTTTAAAATTTCATTTTTCATCATAATCATCTAAAAAACTATGGTATTTATCATTTTGTCTATAACCTAAAACACAATCTAGATTTATATTATCAAAACTTTTAAAAATATTATAGTCAATATTATCATAGTCTTTTTTTAACTCTGAAATTAAATTTTTAATCTTTTCTCTTTTACTATCAATTTCATTTTTTGCTGTAATTTTACAAGCACAATTTAAAAACTCTAAATCGTTACTTTTAGCCCAACTGATAATAGATTTTTCTAAAACAAAATACAAAGGTCTAATTAACTGTAGACCAGTAAAATTTTCACTATGTAGTTTAGGTAACATGGTTTTTATTTCACACCCATAAAACATTGATAACAAATTAGTTTCAATAACATCATTAAAGTGATGACCCAAAGCAATCTTATTACAACCAAGTTGTTTAGCTTTATTATATAAATGACCTCTTCGCATTCTAGCACATAAATAACATGGACTTTTACTAACAGTAGAAGTTACTTCAAAAATATCAGTTTTAAATATCTCAATTGGAATGTTTAAAATTTTAGCATTTTCTTTAATTTTAGAAAGATTTAAACTACTATATCCAGGATCCATAACTACAAATTTAGCATCAAAAGAAATCTTTCCATGTCTTTTTAACTCTTGAATACATTTAGCTAGTAAAAAAGAATCCTTACCTCCACTTATACAAACCATGATTTTATCGTCTTTAGAAATTAACTCATATTCCTTAACAGCTTTTATAAATCTACTCCATATTTCTTTACGATATTTTTTTATAATACTTCTTTCTATTTCTTTATATCTTTCCATACTATCTCCTTAATGAGAAACTTTTTCATAATACATCATATTATCTTTAAATTCATAGGTTATTTTATTTTCTTCATGTAAATATGTAAGATAAGCTTTTATTGTACTACTTAAAAGAAAATATTGATTGGTATTTATAACTATATTATACTTATCAAACACTCCTTTAATAATACTTTCAAAAGTACTATTATCACATAAATTATAAATTACTTCACTTATTTCTTTTATTTTATCTTCATTTAGTTTGATTAGTTCAGATATATCATCTGTTATTTCAGCATGCGATAAGACAAAAGTACCTTTTAACGTTTTTAGATATTGTAGAGTTTCTAAATATTTTCTTACATCATAAAGAAAGAATAAATGATATTTTAAAATTGTATCTTTACTTATTAAACTATCTGCTAAAAAGTAAACTCCATCAATTGTTTTAACACCTATCATATCATAACTATGACCAGGTAAATCAATATACTCTAATCCCATAATAGTAGTTAAATTACTAACAGAAGATTCTTTGGCTAACAAAAATTTATTTTGAAGTTCTTTAATTGGATAAGCTCCATACAAAACAGTTGGTTCTAAAATAGGATTTCTAATAAAACAGCTTTCTATATTAGAAGCATAGATCAAACAACCAGTTCGATCTTGAATAACTTTATTTCCTCCAATATGATCAGCATGAGAATGGGTATTTATAATTCCTTTCACATTCCAACCCTCATTTAAAACAATTTTTAAAATTTTTTTACCAGCATCTTTATCATTACCAGTATCAATTAAATACACATCATTATCTATTTTATAAATTCCTATATTAGTAGCATTTTTAATGTAATATGTATTATTTTTTATTTTAACTAATTCCATGTTATCATCCTTCGCAAATAATTATAACATAATTTAAAAAAAAAGACTAATTAATCTTTTTTTTAAGTAAAATTTGTTTAATATTAGGCTAAAGCTTCAATCATGATACTAACAGGAGTACTTGCGAAAGAAGATTCGCTTGTTAAATATTTTAAATCAGGACTTTGAACATAAAATGGATATTTACCTAAATTAGCTAGTTCAAAAAGTTCGTTGGGATAGGTTAAATTAATTATCCCTTGACCAACAATCGAAATTGGAACTTGACTATCTGAAAAAACTGTATTAGAAGCATAGATAGTATTTTCATATAATTTTTTAAACCCAATTGATATTACATTAGATCCTTCTTGAAAGTTGATTTTATCAATTCTAGCTTGAACAATAAAAGTAATTTTATAAAGTCCTGGTTTAAAAAAGGTAATCGTATTGTTTACATTAGTTGACCAATACCTTTCATCAGTATCTAATACTTTAAGTTCAATAGGTACTCTATCACCTGGAGCAACTTCCATACCACCTTCTTCGATAAACTCACTAGATGTTATAAAAAAACCTGTTGGAATTTGCATTACTC
>CANQER010000011.1 GCA_947595415.1 uncultured Bacilli bacterium | reverse complement strand
TTTAAATATTATGGTATAATACAATTATGAATTTCTTTCTAAATTGTATTATACCATAATATTTAAACTTAACAATTAACCTAAATCAATATTTTTACTACAATTTAAAGATTAATTTATTTTTTACCATGCCTTTCTTAACTAAAACAAAAAGGAATGTCAACATGTAATTTATGTTAACACTCCTTTATTTATCAGTGTTTTAGCTTTTATTTTTTATTTTTGTGGACAAATTTTATTTTCGTTACCATATTTTATTTTTTTTAAAATCAATTTTTTCCTTATTTTATCTTACTTACCACAACAGTTTTTGTATTTTTTACCAGATCCACAAGGACATAATTCATTTCTACCCACTTTGTTAACCCTTTTAGGTTTTGGTTTTTCAGCCTTAGATCCATCACTAACAGCTTCACCTTTAGCTACTTGTTTACGTTCAATATTTTGTCTTACTTCAGCTTTTAATAAAAATACAGTAATTTCTTGATTTATAACATTAAGCATTTCTTCAAAAAGTTCAAACCCTTCATTAGTATAAGCTCTAAGAGGATTTTCTTGAGCATAACCACGAAGACCAATACCTTCTCTTAAATGAGACATAGCGTTAATATGTTCCATCCAATGAGTATCAATAACTCTAAGACTTACAGCTTTTTCAAACTCATCCCTAACTTCTTCTGGCATAACAGAAACTTTTTCTTCATATTCATTAACTATCTTATCAAGTAAATATTTAATTACTTCTTTTTCACTAAAATCTTTTAAATTATTATAAGTAATAGTTTCACGTAACAATCTTTCATTAGCAATCGATGTAATTTCCTTTAAATCATCATCTGTTAAAACACCACTAGATACTACATGACTCATAACTAAATTTTCAACATAATCATTAAAAGTATCTAAAACCATAGTATGAATAGATTCATTATCTAATATATTATTTCGTCTATCATAGATAATTTCCCTTTGTTGGTTTATAACATCATCATAATCAAGTAAAGTCTTTCTTATATCATAGTTGTTACCTTCAACTCTTTTTTGGGCTGATTCAATAAAATTAGTAAACATCTTATTTCTAATTGACATATCATCTGTAAATCCAGCTTTAGCAAGTAAACCTTTAGCACGATCTGTACCAAATCGAACCATTAAATCATCCTCAAAAGATACACAAAATTGACTAAATCCAGGGTCACCTTGACGACCAGCACGACCTCTTAATTGGTTATCAATACGTCTAGATTCATGACGTTCAGTCCCAATAACAGCAAGACCTCCAAGTTCGCTTACCCCTTCACCAAGTTTAATATCAGCCCCACGACCAGCCATATTAGTAGCAATCGTAACAGCACCTCTTTGACCAGCATTCATAATCATTTCACTTTCACGAGCGTGGTTTTTAGCATTTAAAACTTCATGAGGAATTTTAGCCTTTTTAAGCATCGAACTTATAAGTTCACTAGTTTCAACAGCAATTGTCCCAATTAAAACAGGTTGACCTTTTTTATGTCTTTCTACAACCTCTTCCACAATAGCTTTATATTTACCCTTTTTGGTAGCAAAAATCAAATCCCCAAAATCTTCCCTAATTACAGGTTTATTAGTAGGAATAGATATAACATACATATTGTAAATTTCTCTAAACTCTTCTTCTTCAGTTTTAGCAGTACCAGTCATACCTGCTAATTTATCATACATCCTAAACAAATTTTGAAAGGTTATTGTAGCTAAAGTTTTAGTTTCTCTTTGAATTTCTACACCTTCCTTAGCCTCAATAGCTTGATGTAAACCTTCTGAATAATTTCTTCCATGCATAAGACGTCCAGTAAATGGATCAATAATTATGATCTTACCATCTTCTATTACATAGTCAAAATCTAGTTTCATAGCATAATTTGCTTTTAAAGCTTGATTTATATAGTGAAGCAAAGTTGTATTATTAATATCATATAAATTTTCAACTTTAAAATACTTTTCTGCTTCTTTTATACCTTTATTATCCAAAGTAACAGCTTTAGTTTTTTCATCATATAAATATCCATCATTTTCTTGTAGTTTTTTAGCAAAACGATCAGCATCCACATAAAGATTATCTGCTTGCATAAATCCTCCAGATATAATAAGTGGAGTTCTTGCTTCATCAATTAAAACAGAGTCAACTTCATCAATAATACAAAAGTTAAGAGGTCTTTGAACTCTATCAGTAGCACGTACAACCATATTATCACGTAAGTAGTCAAATCCTATTTCATTATTAGTAGAATACATAATATCACAATCGTATTGTTCTTTTTTACTAGCTGCATCTAGACTTCTAGTATTTATTCCCACAGTAAGTCCTAAAAAACGATAAATATTACCCATCCAATTAGCATCACGATCTGCAAGGTATTCATTTACTGTAATAATATGAACACCCTTACCTTCTAACGCATTCAAATAAGCAGGCATGGTAGAAGTTAAAGTTTTACCTTCCCCAGTTTTCATTTCAGCTATATTACCATAATGAATAGCAAGCCCACCTAATATTTGAACATAATAAGGTTTTTCACCAATTACCCTACTAGCAGCTTCTCTTACAACAGCAAAAGCTTCAACAATTATATCATCTAAAGTTTTTCCATTTTCTAACAAAGTTTTAAATTCAGTTGTTTTATTTTTTAACTCTTCATCAGACAATTTCATCATTTGTTCATCTAATTCCATTACTTTATTAGCAATTTTCTTAAATTTTTCTAATTCTTTATATTCATGATCAAATACTTTTTTTAATATTTTCATGTAGTTTTCATCTCCCAATATATATTTTATCAAATTTTAAAGGAAAATAATAGTTAATTTTAAAATAAACAAAAAAAGCTATTTAAAGCTTAATTTGTTTCTATGATACCATAGTATCCATCTTTTCTTTTATATAGAACATTTATCTTTCCAGTTATATCACTTTTGAAGATAAAAAACTCATGATCTAATAAATTCATTTGAAGAATTGCTTCTTCTTCACTCATAGGTTTCATTTCAATACGTTTTCTTTTGACAACATTTTTATCTTCAGTTTCTGCTTCTTCTTCAAAATTTATATTAAAATCTATAATCAACTCTTTGTTTACTTTGTTTTTCATACGAGTTTTATTTTTGATTATTTGACGTTCTAACTTTTCTGAAACTAAATCAATGGCCGAATATAAATCTTTATTGCTATCTTCAGCACGTAAAATTATCTTTTTAGCTGGAATTGTGACTTCAACTATTTGATCAATACCTTTGACTCTAATAACTATATTAGCGACTATTTCATCAGGATTATCAAAGTATTTATTTAACTTTCCAATTTTCTCCTCAATATAGCTTTTAATTGCGTCTGTTACTTCAAGTTTGTTTCCATGAATATTAAATTTCATTCTTATCACCTTCCTATATTAATTATATCACAAATCAGCCTAATGATTATAATTTTTGTAAAAAAAAAAACTACTATACTAAAGCAGTTTTTACCTCTACTACATTTTTAGCTTGTAAACCTTTATCAGTACGAACTAATTCAAACTCTACGTATTGACCTTCAACTAAAGTTTTATAGCCATCTGACAAAATGGCAGAATAATGAACGAAAATGTCTTCTTCATCATTGTACTCAATGAATCCAAATCCTTTTTCGTTATTAAACCATTTTACTTTGCCCTTCATTGTACCACTCCCTTCCTTATTCTTTATACAACTTTACTACAACTTATGTCTTAAACAAACTATGAGATTTGACATATTATTGAAGCGTCATTGCACTTTCATTATACTACATTTCGCTATTTTGAAAAGGCTTATTGCGTTAAATGACCTATTTTGTGCCTTAAATGACTTTTTTGATTTTAAATTTAGGGGTTTTTGTCATTTCATGCACGATTTTGGTAGTTTCAGGAAGATTTTTAACTTTTTGATTTTTTTTGAGGTACAATTTAGACAGGTGTTAGATATGAAGGATTATGTTGTAGGTAATTGTTTAGCGATTATTAAAAGTTCAAAAGATTATGATGATGTTAAGTTAGCAGAAATAAAGTATGGTCTTGAAACTATTTATATTTTCTTAAGTAAAAGTATTGTTATTTTTACAGTTGCCTTTTTCTTAGGAATTATAAAAGAGCTATTTATTTTTACGATATTTTACAATATCATTAGAATGCCATCGTTTGGACTTCATGCGACTAAGAGTTGGATCTGTTTAGTATCTTCTTTGATGATATTTATAACGATTCCATTTATATGTACTCATATTTATCTAACTAATGATATTTTATTTATAATTGGAATAATTTGTACTATACTTATTTTTAATAATTCTCCTGCTGATACATATAAAAGACCTATTATAGATAAAAATAGACGTTTAGTTTATAAACTTATTTCTACTTTGATAAGTATTTTATATGTTATTCTAGCTTTAGTTATTGATAGTTCGTTTATGAGTAATGTTTTGATATTATCTTTAGTGCTACAATGTTTCATGACAGCACCAACAGTATATAAGTTATTTAATTTACCTTATAATAATTATTTAAATTATATACCTAAATTATCATAATGGTTTAAACGTTTAAACATAGAAATAATAAAAAGGAGGTATTTATGAAGGATATATTCGCAGCTATTTTTTCTAAAGTTGGTTCTTTAATGGCTGGATTTGGTTCTCAAGCTTGCCCTATTTTATGGATTGATGAAGCTGAAATGCCAGAAACTTTAGTAAAATAATTATTAATTTCTAATTAAAATTATAAAAAAAATGTGGATTTTATTCTACATTTTTTTATTTTTCTATTTGTATTTTTATTGTTTGCGTAAAAACATTCCCAATTATTTGCCTATCATTTTCTATTCTTTTATCTTCCTCCACAACTCCCTTTATAATACTAAGGCCATATCCTCTTCCTTTGCCATTTGATGAATATCCTTTTTCATCAATCTTATCAAAATCTATTATGCCTTCAAATGTATTTAATATGCTTATATTTATTTTTTTATTATCACCATATATGTCTATACCAACTACTTTTTCTATTTCCTTAGACTTTATTTTAGATATTGCATCTATTGCATTATCCATTAATATAGCTACTATTGTACATATTCTTGTGTTTAAATTATCATCAATTTTATTAAAATCGTCAATAGTCAAATTCTTACTTATTTGTAAATTTATAACATATCCCTTTTTTTTAACTGTATCAATTTTATTGTACAGAATTCCTCTAAGACCACCTGTTGGAACTCTTTTTAGTCTATCCATTATTTCTTTATTTTCTTTATCCTTATTATTAGTTATCTCATCTATATAATCTAGTGCTTTTTTATTATCTTTTTCAATCATTCCTCTTAATATGTATAGCTGATTTTTATTTTCATGATTTTCCATTCTTTGATTTTCATACATTTCCTCATATTCTTTTAAACTTTTTTTAGTTACATTATATTCATTACTTATTTTTATATTTTTATTAGTTTGTTTAAAATAATTATATACAATAAATAAGTAAATAAATATAATCAAAATATTGACTATAGATAAATAAACCATTGATAATTTATGATATGTAAAGTATAAATACATAGCTGCACTAAGTATTCCTACTATCGCTAATAATAATGTTTGTGACAGTTTTATTCTATTTGTATAATCTAATATTTTTTCTCCTATGTGAATCACAATTTTTAAATTTCCAAGTAAAATTGTTATTATAAATATTCCTAAATTTAATTTTAAATTTAAAAATGTGTCATTATTAAATTCTATCCCTGTTTTTTGAGTTAATACATAGTATATTAAACCTACTAATATCTCAGAAATCGTCAAAACTATGAAAGAAATAAATGAAGCAACTATAGTTTTATTTATTTTTTCCTCATATATAGAAGTACTTATTGCTGCAACTAATAAAAAAGTTATTAATACTCTAATGAAAGCACTTGTAGTATCATAAAGAATACTTATTAAAATTGACAAACAAACAAAAAGAACTAAATTTAACAAATTAAGTTTAGGCTTAGATCCCAAAATATTATGAATAACATATAGGACAGCCACTGCAGATAACGCTGAAAGTATTACTAGCATTATAAAATTCGCCAACGCAATCCCCTCCTATTTAAATTTTTATTATTATTTTTTGAATAAACAAATTATCAATTATTTGTTTTTGATTTTCGATTCTATCTTGTTTTTCTATTATATCATTAACAATTGATAAACCATATCCCCTGGATTTTCCATTCGATGAATATCCTTTTTTATCTATATTATCTATATCAATTTTTCCTTCAAATGTATTTGATATACTTATGATTATATTTTCATCTTTTAAATTCATCTTTATTTCAATCAATTTTTCTATTTTTTTATTTTTAATTTTAGATAAAGCTTCAATAGAATTATCTAAAAATATTGCTACTATTGAACATATTTTTATATTTAAATCATCACCTATTTTGTTAAAATCTTTTTCCTTTATGTTCTTACTTATGTCTAACTTTGTTATATAGCCTTTATTTTTTACTAATTTTAATTTACTATATAATATTCCTCTAAGTCCTCCTATTGGAACTCTTTTTAACATATTTATAATTTCTTTATCCTCATTAAATTTTTCATTTGTTACTTCAGTTATATACTTTAGAGCTTCTTTATTATCTTTTGATATCAAATTTTTCAAAATATAGAGTTGATTTTTATTTTCATGATTTTCAATTCTTTGGTTTTCATACATTTCTTCATATTCTTGCAAATTTTTTTTGGTAATATTATATTCCCTATTTATATTTATACTCTTATTTGTTTCAGTAAAATAACTATATAATATAAATAGATACATAAATACAACCATAACATTTGCTACTATTAAATATTGCATAGATAATTCATGATAAGTAAAATATAAATATATAACTGCAGATAATATTCCTGTTACTATCATTAAAAATGTATGAGACAATTTTATTTTTTCAGAATTAGCTATTAATAACTTACCAAACTTTTTAAAAGTTTTCATGTTGGACATAACTACAACTAGTACAAATATAAGAAAATTTAACTGAATGCTTAAAAATGTTCCACTATTGAATTCTGCACCTGATTTATGTGTGATTATTGCATAAAAAGAACCTACTAATATTTCAGAAATTATTAAAATAATAAATGCACAAAACGTGCCTACTAATGTTTTATTAATTTTTTCTTCATAAATTGTAGTACTAACTAAAGAAGTCAACAAAAATATTATTATAACTCTTATAAACATTTCTGTTGTTTCATAAGAAAAACTTATTACTCCTATTAATACAAAAATCAGTACAATATTTATAAAATTTATTTTAGGTCTTATTCCCAATATTTTTCCTTCTGCATACAAAACTCCCAATACTGACAATGCTGTTAAAAGCACTAACACTACTTCATTCAACAATTTCTTTCACTCCCTTTTTATACGTTTTAGAAAGTAAACTAATAGTTGCATTATTATCAAACGTTATCAAATTACTACGCGTATCAAACAAAACAACCCTATCCATATTAACATAACAAGCCCTATGAGTTTGTTTAAAACTATTAGGTAATTTACTACTAATTTCATTAAGTGACTTACTTAATTTAAACTGAGTATAATGAGTAACAATCACACTTTTTCTTTCAACACTATCCTTAGTAATATACAATATATCCTTAAAAGGAATCGTATAAATTATACCTTTATCAACAAGTCTTAACGCATTCTTTCTACCTATTATCTCAAGTGATCTATTAATAGTCGCAAAAAGATTATCCTCGTAATTATCAAACTTATTTATAAACGACAAAAACATAAACTCATTTTGTAAAACAGTATAACCTTGTTCAGGATGACCAGTCAAAAAAATAATAATACTATCATAGTCATACTTTCTAATCTCCCTTGCTACATCAATACCAGATCTACTAGGTGTTTCAATATCTAAAATATAAACCTTACAAGGTAATTCCTCTCTTATAATCTTCATAAAGTCCAAATTAAAATCTACAAACATATAAGTTCGATAATCTAAACTACTATTAGCCATTACTTTATCTATAATTTTAGTTACATTTTTCCTAATTACTTTATTATCATCACAAACAATAAAATTAACCATAATAATATCGCCTTCTCATCTTTTTCATTTGCAAACTGCTACTTTTATTTCATACTACCATAATTTGGCAATTATTTCAATTCACTATCAGTGCCATTGTGTTATAATGTTAATAATAAGGAGTGAAATGTATGAAAATATTCGTAGGATGCTCATCTTCCAACAATTTAGATGAAAAATTTTATCAAACAACTTTAGAAATCGCTAAAACATTAACTGAAGAAAACAATGAACTAATCTTTGGAGCTAGTTATAATGGACTAATGAAAATAATTTATAATGAATTTAAAACTAAAAGTAAAAAAATAACTGGTATTGTAAGTAAAACATATGAAGATGATCTTTTAAACTTAGAATGTGATAAAACCATTATCAAAGAAAACAGCTGTGAAAGATGTCTTGAACTTATTAAAAATAGTGAACTAATAATATTCCTTCCTGGAGGAATTGGAACGTTATCTGAAATACTAATGGCTATTGATATGAAAAGAAACAACGAGTTAAAAAGTGACATTATAATCTTTAATCCCAATAACTATTTTGATGACATAATTAATATGATTAATAAATCAATTGATCTAAATTTTAGTAATACTAAAGACAAAAATTCCTTTAGTGTAACTACAACACTAAAGGAATTTAACACAGTATATCAAACAAAATACAAATCTAAACACCACCTTTAATACCTTTAGACCTTAAAATTATTTTCCTAAACCAATCAATAGGTACTACACTAAAAGCAATAAAAATAGTTATCAAAAATTCTTTTTTCGTAAGACCAAACGATCTAAACAAATCCCCACCAAAATAAATAAGACACACTTGAACTACAATAATAAACAAAATGGTAAGTAAAAATACCTTATTTTTAGATATGTTCGCAAGTAAATTAAGGCGATGAGTTCTTGCATTAAAACAATTAAATATTCCCATAAAAATAAACAAAGCAAAAAACGCAGTCATCAAATATTTATCTTCGATATCAAGACGAAACAAATCATGAATAAAAGGAAGTTTTAAAAACACAATACAAAGTAAAGCAGAATATAGACCAGTTATAAATATCTCATTTTTCATATACTTATTAATAATTGGTTCATTCTTTTTTTTAGGCTTTTCTTTCATATACTCTAACAATGGAGGTTCAAACGAAAAGGCAAGTCCAGCTAAAGTATCCATTACCATATTAATCCACAACATTTGAATAACTGTAACAGGAGTAGTTACCCCAATAAAAGGTCCTACAATTGAAAGAAAAATTGCACATATATTTATTGTAAGTTGAAAGATAATAAATTTTCTAATACTTTTAAAGATCGTCCTTCCAAACATAATAGCTTTAGAAATAGACATAAAATTATCATCCATAATTACTATATCACTAGCTTCTTTAGAAACTTCAGTTCCACTACCCATCGCAAATCCAACATCTGCTTTTTTTAAAGCTGGAGCATCATTTACTCCATCCCCAGTCATCCCAACTACCAAGTTTAACTCTTGAGATAATCTAACTAACTTACTTTTATCTTGAGGAAGTGATCTAGCTACTACCCTTAAATTAGGAAGAATTTTTTTAATCTCTTCATCAGATTTACGATTAAGTTCCGAAGAAGTTAAAACGATATCACTTTCACTACTAATAAGTCCCACAGATTTCGCAATACTAACTGCTGTATCTTTATTATCTCCTGTAATCATAACTGTTTGAATACCAGCATCTTTAACTAATTTAATTCCTTCTATAGCTTCTTTTCTAATTTCATCTTTAATTAAAATAAACCCTACTAAAGTTAAATTTTTAATCTCTTCACTTTTAGAAGTCGCAAGTAAAATAACCCTAATTCCTTGTTTGGTAACTGAATCTAAATAGTTATAAATTCGTCTTTTAAAATAAATAGGTTTTTCTTCACCTTTAACATCATAATAACTAACACATTCCTTTAAAAGGATATCAAAAGCACCCTTTACGTATTTTTTACCATTACTTATAAAACTAGCTGAATACTTTTTTTTACTATCGAAACTAATATTTTTAATAGTTCGATATTTTTTAGTTACATCTGTTTTGATAAATCCTAACAAAGCTTTATCTGTAATATTACCTCCAACAATATTTTTATTAACATCATAACTACTAGCTACATTATAAATAATAGAATCTTTAAAAATATTGTAAAGTTTAGGATTTACCATAACTTCTTTTTCACTGGAATATCTATTTAAATTTCCATCTACGTATTCAAAAGCTTCTAGTTTTCCTTTAGTTAAGGTACCTGTTTTATCAGTAAATAAAATATTTAAGTTACCAGAAGTTTCAATTCCTACTAGTTTTCTTACTAAAACATTACTTTTAAGCATTCTTTTCATATTTGAGGATAAGACTAAAGTAATCATCATTGGTAATCCTTCTGGTACAGCGACTACTATTACAGTTACACATAAGGTAAGAGCATATAAGATATGACCTAACATAAAAGGAAAATTGGTTATACATTTTATAATTAAATCTAAATTAAAATTATTAGCTATTACTATAGTTGAAAAAAGGTATGAAAAAGCAACTAAAAAAGCTCCTATATAACCAATACGACTAATTATTGTAGCTAGATGTCTAAGACGTAACTTTAAAGGACTATCTGGTTGTTTTTCCTGTATTTCAATTGCTAGTTTACCATAAAAAGTATTTTCTCCTACTTTAGTTACCTTCATTAATGCTTCATTTTCATAGACAACAGTTCCTCTAAAAACCATATTAGACTCTTTAACTGGTCCATTTACTTTTTCTTTGTATTTTTCTTTAGCTTCTCCATTTAAAGAAGATTCATCTACTGAGATAGCTCCTTCTATAATTACTCCATCAGCTGGTATTTTATCACCTGCTTGAAGTAATACGATATCATTAGTAACTATATCATCAATATTAACATTAGTTATTTTACCATTTCGTTTAACACGACAACTTATTTTAGATGATTCCTCTTGAAGTTTAATAAACGCTTTTTCACTTCCATATTCAGAAATTGACGATATAAAAGAAGCTAGAAAAATAGCTATTACAATCCCTATTGTTTCAAACCAATCAAAATCTTGAATTAGAAAAACAATTTTTATAGCTAAAGCTATTAGTAAGATTTTTATTATAGGATCAGCTAAAGACTCTAATAATAATTGTAAAAAAGTTTGTCTTTTGGAAGAACTAATTTTATTACTCCCATATTTTTTACGATTTTCGATTACTTCACTATCTGTTAGTCCAACTTTGTTTTCCATATAGTCCTCCTATCACTTAAATATATTAAAATCATTATTTTTTTAATTTATTTTTTTATAGACATTTTTAGACACTATATATAATATTTTTATATGATTAATTATTCATATATGTTTAAATACAAAGTTAAAACTATAATTTTAAAACATAAAAAAAATCTTTTAGAAAAGACTTTTTTAATTTTTAACTTACTAATTTTTTTAATTTTACACCTAATTTACATGAATATATGACCAATCATATTGATAAGAAAACAACATATAAATCCTATGATAGTTGGGATTAAAATGGAAACCATCGTCCATTTTAAACTTTTGGTTTCTTTTTTTATAGTTAGACAAGTAGTTGAACAAGGCCAATGAATTAAAGAAAAAGTCATTACACATAAAGCAGTTATAATAGTCCAATTGTTAGCTAAAAACAAATTTTTTAAAACAGTTAAATCTGTTATATCTGTTATACTTCCTAGGGACATATAGCCCATTATCATAAGGGGAATTACAATTTCGTTAGCTGGGAATCCTAAAATAAAAGCCATTAAAATTACCCCATCCATTCCAAATATATGGGCAAAAGGATCTAGAAAATTTGTACAGATTGAAAGAATACTAGGAGTTCCAATGTTAGCTAAAAGCCAAATAATTAATCCAGCTGGCATAGCAATCATAACAGCTCTTCCTAAAACAAAGATACTTCTTTCAAAAATAGATCTTATTATTACTTTTATAATTTGGGGTCTTCTATAAGGGGGTAGTTCTAAAGTAAAAGATGATGGTTGACCTTTTAAAATTGTATGGGATAAAATTTTAGTTACCAAAAGGGTCATTAAAATACTAAATAGTATTACTAAAGTTAAGATTAAACTACTAAGTAGACTAGAACTACCAACAACTAAAAACATAGAAATTATAGCGATCAAAGTAGGGAAACGTCCATTACAAGGTACTAGACTATTAGTAATAATAGCAAGTAGTCTTTCACGTTTAGAATCTATAATTCTAGCTCCTGTTACACCTACTGCATTACAACCAAAGCCCATACACATTGTTAAGGCTTGTTTGCCACAAGATAGGCATTTGTGAAAGTATTTATCGAGGTTAAAAGCTATTCTAGGTAAGTAACCTAGATCTTCTAAGATTGTAAAAAGTGGGAAAAAAATAGCCATAGGTGGTAACATAACTGATACAACCCAAGCTAGTACTTTATATACTCCATTTATTATAACATCGATAAATATATAAGGTAGATGGATAAAGTTTAAAAATATTTCTAGTTTATCTGATATGTAAAATAAAAAATTAAACAATATTTCTGATGGTTTATTTGCTCCTTTAATGGTTAACCAAAATATTACCATAAGTAACATTAACATAATAGGTATACCTAACCATTTACTAGTTAAAATTTTATCAATTTTATGATCTTTAGAATTATAGTTTTGATCTTTAAAGGTTACTACTTTATTAGCTATTTTGTTTGCTTCATTTACGATATTAGTAACTACGATATCATTTATTTCGTTTGTTAGAATATCGTTTTCTAATAGGTTATTTTTTATGTCGTTTACTTTAGATTCTATATTAGGGGTTATTAGATTTTTGTTTAAGTATTTTTCTATTAAATTTATAGTTTTTTCATCGTTTTCGATTATTTTTAAAGCTACCCATCTAGGATTTAAATTTTCACATTCAATAAAAGGAATTAATTTACTTATAGATTCTTCTATTAAAGGGGGATATTTTATTTCATAGGTGGATTTGTTTTTAAAAAAAGCTATTTTTTTTACTAATTCATCTAATCCTTGTTTACTTCTAGCACTTGTTCCTACAACTTCTACGTTTAATATTTGACTTAGTTTTTTTAAGTCGACATAGATGTTCTTTTTTTTAGCTTCGTCTAGTAAGTTAACACAAATGATTACTTTTTTTGAAATTTCTAAGATTTGTAAAACTAAATTTAGGTTTCTTTCTAAACATACTGCATCACAGACAACTACTATGACATCTGGTTGTTCAAAACAAATGAAGTTTTTAGCTATTTCTTCTTCTAGGGAATGTGATATTAAAGAGTAGGTTCCAGGTAAATCATATATTTGGTAGTCTTGGTTTTGGTAGGTTAACTTACCCATGGCGTTTTCTACTGTTTTACCTGCCCAATTACCTGTATGTTGTTTTAGTCCAGTTAAGGCATTAAAAACTGTACTTTTACCAACGTTAGGATTACCTGCTAGAGCTATTTTTTTATTCACATTCTTCAACTTCTATCTTTTTAGCGTCTTCGTTTCTGATAGCTATTAAACAACCTCTAATGAAGTAGGCGATTGGATCTTTACCAGGACTAGTTAGGACACTTTTTACTTTTGTTCCTTCTATTAAACCTATATCAAATAGTCTTCTTCTAATACTACCAAGGTTGTTTATTTTTTTTATGATACCATTACTACCTATTTTTAGTTTGTCTAGGGTTAAAGTATTCATATTATATCAACTCCCTCATATAATTAGTTATAAGTTTCCTATAACTAATATAATATATGTTTTATTTAATAAAGGGAGATTGAATTGGATAAAAAAAGTGAATTTTATACTTTGAATGGTTATATTTTAAAGGATGGTTCTGATTTAACTATTGCGATGGAAGATTATTTGGAGATGATGTATAGAATACACAAAAGTGACAAAAGGATTAGGATTAATTTTTTAGCTGGGTTACTTAATGTTAAACCTTCTTCTGTTTCTAAGATGGTTGATAAACTTATAGTTAAGGGTTTTGTTTATAAGAATGATAAGGATGTTATACTTACTGATAAGGGTATTAATAGGGGAAAGTATTTATTGTGGAGACATGATACTTTGGTTAAGTTTTTTAGGTTGTTGAATAAGGATGATTATTGTTTGGAGCAGGTTGAGAAGATTGAACATTTTATTGATGATGTTACTTTGGTTAATATGGATAAGTTTATTGGATAGTAAAAATCTACACAAGATAAAGTGTAGATTTATTTGTATTATTTATTGGGTTTGTTTAGTTATCAAAATTTTTTACACATTCTCGAGTGGTCAGCCTCTTAAAAAAGAGGGGGTTTTAACAGGGAAAGCAAAAGGGTAAGAATTTAAAGCTAAAGCTTTAAATTCAAGGAGAGAGCACCAAGCGGCAAGAGTAGTTGCTGCTGGAGGCACCATTGTTGCTGGTGAAGTAGAACACTCCAGCAAGAGTAGTGTTACCATAGTCGCCGCCACGCTGGAACCATGGGCTACCAGAGCCAGCGAAGTTAGCGTAATCGCCATACCAACTACTATATCCACTACTACTAAATGGTCCCATTTCTCCTGTTGCATCTCCTAATTTTCTTGTAGTATAATTACTACTTGAATCTGTGGTATTATCATAAACATCAAAATATTTTTCTAAACCTTTATATTGAGTAGTTGGTTCACTTGTAAATCCACCTTTAGTTAAATTTTCTTGTGTAATATTTTTTCTATATCCTGCTACATATTCATATGTTCCACCTGACATATCATAGACTCCTGTTATATTTCCTGTTGTACTTGCTCCTGCTCCTGCTGCTCCTTGTCCACTTCCTCTATCTGTTGTTTCATTCCAACTGTGTGTCCCACTTGCTGTAGAACCACTTTCACTTGGCTTTCCACTACTTTTCCCTGTGTAAAAATCACTTGAATTATTTTTATATACTTCTCTATTTTTGTCTGTGTATAAGTTATTTGCCCATTTTCCATATTTCGAATGAGATAAATAGGCTACTGCTCCCCATTCTGTATTTTTCATCATATGACTATCTAAGTCTCTATCAAATTCATATAATGTCTTAAAAAATGTATTTACTTTTTGATTTCTCCATGAATTTACATTTGGTTTTACTATTATCTTTTTTTCTAAGTTCTCTGTGTACGATTCTGTAGTTTGCGCCTTATCTTTTGTCCAACCATTTGTTTCTATATCTCCACTTGTATTACTATTTTGATTATATCCTACTTCAAATTTTCCTACCCATATTCCACTTACATTTAGTGTTGTAAACGCTGGGTGGGTTAACCATTCTCCTTTTTTTTCACCAGATACAGTATCATTTTTCCCTTGAAATTCTATTTCTATTTCTTTTTCTTTTGCTTCTAAACTTGTTCTAGATTCATACTTTCCTTCATCAAATATTTTATACTTATACTTTGGAATCCAGACAAAATAAGCTCTTATTTTAGTTTCTTCTATTGTATCACCATCAGTATATGAACTACCATTTGTTCCATCTGCTAATAACACTGCATTAGCCCATTCTTGTTTGCTATAATCATACCATTTTGTACTTATATCTGCTTTTGTTACTTTTCCTTCTTCTGAGATTTTTACTGGTATTAAATTTCCCTTTATTACTGGATCGCTTCCTTTTAATAACTCATCTGTATATGCCATATTTGCTACTTCATATATTGATGCCATTACTGTATTATTACTATTTCCTGTATCTCTTACTCTTGCTACTAACTTTCCATTACTTGTAAATTCTACTGTTTCTGTTGTTCCTTCTACTTCTGTCCAACTACTTTCACTCAAAGTATCTGTATACTGTTGATATTCATATACCCAATTATCTTCTTTTGGATTTGGATATGTTATTGTTACTACTACTTTATTTCCTTCTTCTGTTTGTTTATATGTTGGTTCACTTATATCTGTTGTTTTCACTGTTATCTCTTCTTCTGTTGTTGCATTATCATTATCTTCTACTTTTACTTTTATTTTATAACTTGTATTTTTTGTTAATCCTGTAAATTTATGTGTATTTTTTGTGTCCATTGCTCCATATGCATCATCATTTATGGCATAATAATATCCTTTTATATTATTTGTGTTATTTGCATCTACTACTACTGTTATACTACTACTTGTTACTGAATTTGTTTTTATACTATATATCTCAAGTGGCTCTACTATTTCATCACAACTTCCTTTTACTACTGTTAACATATTCTTTCTACCACTTGCACAATATTCTCCATTACTTACTTTATCTGCTATTACTTCTTCTTTACTATTTTCTTTT
>CANQER010000010.1 GCA_947595415.1 uncultured Bacilli bacterium | reverse complement strand
ATATAAATAAACTATAAAATAAAACCAAAAGATTTATCTAAAAACAAGGTAAATCTTTTTTAATCTTTAAATTATAAATATTTTGTCTTTGAATATAATTATGGTATAATAATGATAGGATGTGATACTAATGAAAGTAATAATCAGCGCAGGAGGAACTGGTGGACATATATATCCTGCTTTAGCAATCATCAAAAAAATAAAACAAAAAGAACCAAACAGTGAATTTTTATATATAGGTACTCACAATCGTATGGAAAAAGATATAGTTCCTAAATATAATATTCCCTTTGAAAGTATTGAAATATATGGATTTAATAGAAAAAACATTTTAAAAAATTTCAAAACAGTAAAATGTTTTATAAAAAGTTATAAAAAATGTCGAAAATTAATAAAACAATTTAATCCAGATGTCGTTATTGGTATAGGAGGTTATGTAACAGGTCCTGTTATTTATAGTGCTAAAAAACTAGGATATAAAACATTTATCCACGAACAAAACTCAGTCCCTGGAAAAACAAACCTTTTTTTAAGTAAATATGCAGATAAAATAGGAGTATCATTTCCTTCATCCATAAAACGTTTTCCAGAATATAAAACAGAATTTACAGGAAACCCTTGTAGTGAAGAAGCTGTAAAAGTAGTAGCTTATGACAAAAAAAAATATGGTTTAAACGATCAAAAAAAACTAGTTTTAATAGTAATGGGATCTTTAGGATCATCTAAAATGAATGACATTTTAATAAAAACATTACCTTTATTTAAAAACAAAAACTATGAAATTTTATATGTAACAGGTAAAGAAAATTATGAACAAATAAAAGAAAACAAATTTCCTTTTAATGTTAAAATAATTCCTTATATAGATGGACTTGCAGGAATTATGAAAAAAACAGATTTAATTATTACTAGAGCAGGAGCTTCAACATTAAGTGAAATAATAGCTCTTAAAATACCTTCTATTTTAATACCTAGTCCTTATGTAGCAGAAAATCATCAATATAAAAATGCTATGGATTTAGTTAATAAAAATGCTGCTTTTATAATTGAAGAAGCAGATATTAACAGTAAAAACCTCGTTGAAAAAGTTGATGAAATTATAAACTCTGATGAGATATGTAATGAAATAAAAGATAACTTAAAAACTTTAAATGTTAGTAATAGTGCTAGTAAAATATATGAAATTTTAAAAGAAATGGTAAAAGAATAATGGATATAGTAAAAGATTTAGAAAAATTAAACTGTGGAACAATTATAAAAAACTCTAGCCTTAAAAACTATACAACTTATAAAGTAGGAGGTAGTGCTCTAGCAATCGTTTTTCCAAACAACATCGAACAGTTAAAACAATTAATTTTGTATATTAAAAAAAACAAAATAAAATATAAAGTTATTGGTAATGGATCTAATTTAATATTTAGTGATAAACCTTATAATGGAATCATTATCAAACTATCTAATTTTAATAACCTTAAAATAGAAGATAACATTATAAAAGTAGAAGCTGGTTATAGTTTAGTAAAATTAGCTTTAGAAACTGCTAAATTAGGACTTACTGGTTTAGAATTCGCAGCAGGTATTCCAGCTACTATTGGAGGTAGTATTTTTATGAATGCAGGGGCTTATAACTTCGATATGGGATATGTCGTAAGTGATGTATTAGTCCTTACTCCAAGTTTAGAAATAAAAAGACTTACAAATAAAGATTTGAATTTTCACTATCGATCTAGTATTTTACAAACTCATCCAGGACTTATTTGTTTGTCAGCTACCATAGTTTTAAAACATGGTGATAAAAAAACTAGTTTAGATCTTATAAACGATCGAAAAAAAAGACGAATTTCAACTCAACCTTTAGAATACCCTAGTGCTGGAAGTGTCTTTAGAAATCCAGATAATTTGTATGCTGGAAAGTTAATAGAAGATTTAGGTTTAAAAGGAATGCAAATAGGAGGAGCTAAAATAAGTGATAAACATGCCAATTTTATTATTAATACTGGCAATGCTAAAGCAAGTGATATAATAAGTTTAATAAACTTAGTAAAAGATAAAGTAAAAAAAGAGTATAATATTGATTTAAAATTAGAACAAGAAATAGTAGAATAGGTGATAGCTTGGTTAAGAAAAAAAAGGTTAAAAAACCAGTTAAAAAAAGAAAAATCCAAACTAATAAAAAAGTTGTTAAAAAGAAAAAAGTTAAAATTAAGTATGGTCGATTATTTCTTTTTTTAGTTATTTTGTTTTTAGTATTTTATCTATTTATTAATATTTTTAAATTTAATATAACTAATATTTATATAAAAGGAAATAAGATATATACAGATCAACAGATAATCGATTTAGCTAAAATTAATAATTATCCATCTACTTTTAAAGCTTTGTCATTAGTTATTGAAAAGAATTTGGAAAGTGATATATATATTAAAAAAGCAGTAGTTAAAAAAAGATTTTTAACTAAAGTATATATTGAAATAGAAGAAAATAAACCTTTGTTTTATAATGAAACAAAACATAAAACTGTTTTAAGTAATCAAAAGGAAACTGATGATATATTTATGGTACCAACCCTCGTAAACTATGTACCAGACAGTATTTATGCAAACCTTATTAAAAAAATGCTTATCATTGATGATGAGATTTTAAAACGCATATCTGAAATAAAATATGATCCTACTGATGTTGATGAAGAAAGATTTTTGTTTACTATGAATGATGGAAATTATGTATATATTAATCTTTATAAAATGTCTAAAATTAATAGTTATATTGATATTATTGAAAAAGTTGATAATAAGAAAGGCATTTTAAATTTAGATGCAGGTGATCATTTTACAATTTTAAAAAAATAGGTGGTAATATGTGGAAGATAGGAAATGTCGAAATAAAAAATAGAGTTTTACTAGCTCCTATGGCAGGTATATGTAATAGTGCTTATAGAAAAATTATAAAAGAAATGGGAGCTGGACTTGTGTTTGCTGAAATGGTAAGTGATAAAGCTATTTCCTATAATAATCAAAAAACAATTGATATGTTATATATGGAAGAAGAAGAAAGACCTATTGCGCAACAGATATTTGGTAGTGATGTTGATTCATTTGTAAAAGCAAGTAAATTTATTGATGAAAATATGCATCCTGATATAATTGATATTAATATGGGTTGTCCTGTTCCTAAAGTTGCCCTAAAAGCTCAAGCTGGTAGTGCTTTATTGAAAGATCCTGATAAAGTAGGTCAAATAGTTGCTGCTGTTGTAAAAGCAGTAAATGTTCCTGTAACTGTAAAAATTAGAAGTGGTTGGGATCAAAATAGTATTAATGCAGTTGAAATTGCTAAGGTTTGTGAAAAATCAGGAGCTAGTGCTATTACTGTTCATGGACGAACTAGAAGTCAAGGTTATAGTGGTAAAGTTGATCTAGATATTATCAAAAAAGTCAAAGAAAGTGTAAGTATTCCTGTAATTGGTAATGGGGATATTAAAACTGTTGAAGATATGGTTCATATGTTTGAATATACCAAATGTGATGCTGTAATGATTGGTAGAGCTTGTCTTGGTAATCCTTGGTTTATACGTGAATGTGTTAACTATTTAGAGGGAAAAGAAACTGTAAAACCTAGTTTGGAAGATAAAAAAAATATGATGAAAAAACATTTGTTTTATCTAGAACAACTTAAAAATGAAAAGACTGCTTTATTAGAAATAAGAAGTCATATTGCTTGGTATTTAAAAGGAGTAAAAAATAGTAATAAGATAAAAAAAGAAGTTTTTTTAGCTAAAAGTATTAGGGAAGTTTATAAGATAATAGATAGTATAGGAGGAATATAATGTATGCCAAATTTAGTAGAAGGTTATTAGCTTATTTTATTGATATTGTTATTTTAGGGTTAGTAGTAAGTATCGTTAATATGCTTTTACCTATTAGTGATAATATGTTAGTTTTAAACGAAGAACTTACTAGAGTAACTGATAATTTTTTAAACAACGAAATTAATTTTAAAACTTATTTTAGTTTAGCTAGTGGACTATCTCAAGATTTAGATAAGTTAAATATTGTTTATACTGTTATAAATTGTATTTTTATAATTATTTATTTTGTTATAATTCCATATTTTAAAAATGGACAAACATTAGGTAAGTATTTACTTAAAATAAGAATTGTTAAAAAAGATGATAAAACATTAACTTTAAATGACTTATTAATTAGAAATATCATTATCAATGGTCTTGGTTTTATGATAATATGTTTAGCTATTATCTATGTGGTACCTAGTAATTTATATCTAATAATTGTTACATTTTTAACAATTATTCAAATATTACTAGTAATTTTAACTGTTTTTATGATATTATATAGGAAGGACAATTGTGGTTTTCATGATTATATAACACATACGAGAGTAATAAATATAAAAGAGGTGGAAAAATGAGAGAACTAACAGAACAAGAAAGAATAAGAAGACAAAAAATGGAGGATTTAAGGAAAAAAGGAATTAATCCTTTTGGACATCGTTTTGATGTTACAAGCGATTCTAAACAAATAAAAGAAAAATATGGAGAATGTAGTAAGGAAAAGTTACATGAAGAAGAAATATTTGTAATTATCGCAGGACGTATTATGACTAAAAGAATTAAGGGTAAAGCTGGATTTATGCATATTCAAGATAAATATGGTCAAATTCAAATATACGTAAGACAAGATGTAGTAGGACCAGATCAATATGAATATTTTGATAAAACAGATTTAGGTGATATTGTAGGAATTGAAGGAACTGTATTTAGAACTAATACAGGAGAACTTAGTGTTAAGGCAAGTAAACTTATTCATTTGACTAAAGCTTTAAGACCACTTCCTGAAAAATATCATGGGTTAATCGATGTCGAAGAAAGATATCGTAGACGTTATGTTGATTTAATCATGAATGAAGAAGCTAAACGAATTGCTTTTATGCGTCCTAAAATAATTAGAAGTATTCAAAATTATTTGGATAATAAGGGTTATGTAGAAGTTGAAACTCCTATTTTAGGTACTATTTTAGGGGGAGCAGCTGCACGTCCATTTGTAACCCATCATAATGCTTTAAATATCGATATGTACCTTCGTATTGCTACTGAGTTAAATTTGAAAAGATTACTTGTAGGAGGAATGGATGCTGTATACGAAATTGGACGTATATTTAGAAATGAAGGAATGGATAAAAACCATAATCCAGAATTCACAACTATTGAACTATATAAAGCTTATAGTGATCTAGAAGGAATGATGGATCTAACAGAAGGTATTTTTAAAACAGTTTTAAAAGATACTTTGAATACTCAAAAAATAACTTTTAAAGGAGTAGAGTTAGATTTTGAAAAACCATTTAAAAGACTTAATATGGTAGATGCTATTAAAGAAGAAGTAGGAGTAGATTTTAAAAAACACTATACTTTAGAAGAAGCTAAACAACTAGCTATTAAACACCATGTTGAATTAGAAGATCATTTTGAATATGGTCATATTGTTAATGCTTTCTTTGAAAAGTTTTGTGAAGATAAACTAGAAGGACCAGTATTCTTATATGGTCATCCAATTGAAGTAAGTCCTTTGGCTAGAAAAAATGAAGAAGATCCAAGATTTACAGAACGTTTTGAACTATTTATACTAGGTGGTGAATATGCTAATGCATTTACTGAATTAAACGATCCAATTGATCAAAGACAACGTTTTGAAAATCAATTAAAACAACGTGAACTTGGTAATGAAGAAGCCAATGATATGGATGAAGACTTCATTGAATCTTTAGAATATGGTATGCCACCAGCAGGTGGAGTAGGAATTGGAATTGATCGTCTTATCATGTTAGTAACTGGGGCTGAAACTATTCGTGAAGTAATTTTATTCCCAACAATGAAAGTAAAATGATGTATTTATATGTAGTAAGACATGGTGAAACTGATGAAAATAAAGATCATATTATGCAGGGTCACCTCGATACATTATTAAATAAAAAGGGAATAAAACAAGCTAAAAATGTAAGAAAAGCGATTATTAAAGAAAAAATAGATTTAATTATATCATCACCACTTAAAAGGTGTTTGGATACAGCCAAAATAATAAGTAAAGATAAAATACCTATTTTAATAGATGAACGATTGATTAGTAGAAATCATGGTGAATTTCAAGGACTTAGTAGATATGATATCAATTTAGAAGATTATTGGAATTACTATAAAAACACGAAATATGAAAAAGCAGAAAGTGTAAGAGATTTATATGACAGAGTAGCTAGTTTAATAGAAGATGTTAAAAAACAAAATAAAAATGTTTTGTTAGTTACTCATAGTGGTGTATGTCGTATTTTATATTACTATTTTAATGGAATTCCAGAAGATGGTGGTCTATTAGAATATGAATCAAAGAACTGTTTATTTGAAAAATATGAATTGGAGGATGAAGTATGAAAATTTTAGCAGTCAATGCAGGAAGTTCTTCTTTGAAGTTTCAAATGTATGAAATGCCAGAAGAAAAAGTATTAATTTCAGGGGTTTTTGAAAGAATAGGGGGAACTGATAGTTTTTATACCATTAAAATAAATGGCGAAAAAATTGAAAAAAAAGTTACTTTAAAAGATCATAATGATGCTGTATCATGTTTAATAGATGAACTATTAGAAAATAAAATAATTGATAACTTAGATGAAATAAAAGGTGTAGGTCATCGTTTAGTTCATGGAGGAGATATATATAATAAAAGTGTTGTGATTGACGATGAAGTTATTAAAAACGTTGAATCACTTATCCCTTTAGCTCCTCTACATAATCCTGCTAATTTAGTTGGAATAAAAGCTTTTACTAAACTAGTACCTAATGCTTGTCAAGTAGCTGTTTTTGATACTGCTTTTCATCAAACTATGGCAACTGATACATACTTATATGCTGTTCCTTATGAATGGTATACTGATTATGGGGTAAGAAAGTATGGTTTCCATGGAACAAGTCATCAATATTTATCTCAAAGACTAGAAAGTATTTTAGGTAAAAAAGATATCAAAGTTATAACTTGTCATTTAGGTAATGGAGGAAGTATAAGTGCTGTTTTAAATGGTAAATGTGTTAATACTTCAATGGGATTTACTCCTAATGCTGGTTTAGTAATGGGAAGTCGTTGTGGAGATATTGATGCGACTATTATTCCTTATATTATGAAACAAACTGGTAAAACAATCGATGAAGTAGTAGAAGATCTAAACAAGAAAAGTGGATTTTTAGGTATTACAGGTATTAGTAATGATTCACGTGATGTTGAACAAGGAATCAATGCTGGTAATCCAAGATGTATTTTAGCTCAAAAAATGTATGTTAATATGATTACTCAATATATTGCTAGTTACTATGTATTTTTAGGTGGTTGTGATGCTATATGTTTTGCTGGAGGAATTGGTGAAAATTCAATTAATACGAGAAAAGAAATTTTGGATGCTTTAAAACCTCTTGGTATAAAAATTGATTTAAAAGCTAACGACGTAAGAGGTAAGGAAACTTTAATCACAACAAAAGATTCTAAAATACCTTGTTATGTTATCCCAACTGATGAAGAAGTAATGATCGCAAGAGATACTTATTCATTTATAGGTGATTAGATGAATGTATATAGAAAGATAATCAAACAAATAAAAAAACACGATTTAATAGTTATCGCAAGACATATTGGAGCAGATCCAGATGCTTTAGGTAGTCAACTTGCTTTAAAGGAAATTATTTTAGATACTTTTCCTCATAAGAAAGTTTATGCTGTAGGTAATCCTGCAAATAAGTTTAAGTATATTGGATCTTTAGATAAGTTTGACGAAGAAATGTATGATAATTCTTTATTAATTGTTTTAGACACTCCAGATAAAAAAAGAGTTGATGGAGTAGATCCTGATCGATTTTCTTATAAAATTAAGATTGATCACCATCCTTTTGTTGACAAATTTTGTGACATTGAATTAATCGAAGAAGAAGCTAGTAGTGCTTGTCAAATGATTATTGAACTTGCTTTAACTAAAAATTTAAAAATTACTAAATCATCAGCTAGTAAACTATATATTGGTTTAGTATCAGATACAAATCGTTTCTTGTTTAATTATACATCTAGTAAAACTTTTGATTTAGTAGCTAAGTTAATTAAAAAAACCAATTTTGATTTTACATCTCTTTATGAGGAAATGTATTTAAGACCTATAAAGGAAATTAAATTTCAATGTTTAATTACAGAAAATCTGACAATTACAGAAAATGGATTTGCTTATATTGTACTTCCTAATGAACTTTTAGTAAAATACGAAATGGATTCATCAACTGCTGGGAATATGGTTAACAATTTTAACTACATTGAAGAAATTGTTGCTTGGGCGTTTTTCTCAGAAGATGTGAGTAATGGAGTTATTAAAGGTTCAATTAGATCAAGGGGTCCTGTTATAAATAGGATTGCTAGTAATTATAATGGGGGAGGACATATATACGCAAGTGGGGTTCGTTTAAAATCATTTGATGAAATAAAACCTCTAATTGAAGATTTAGATGAAGCTTGTAAAAATTATAAAACAAAAAGTTTATAAATTTTAAAATGTGTGATATAATAATAATACCTAGATATGGTACCTTTAAGAAAAACCTACAAATAACGATTGGGAATCTAATTAGTTGGTGTTGTTGAATGCTTGTATTTATACAAGACTCCTTTAACTAACTATGTGATGCCCACCTAGGAGACCTGGGTTTGTCGTTACTGGTACTTATCTAGGTTTTTATGTGGAGGAAAAATGGATTTAAGTCGTTTAGAAATATTAGTTAAAAATAATTTAAAAAACATTGTCAATAAAACAGTTTTAGTAATTGGTCTTGGAGGTGTTGGAGGGTATGCCTTAGAGTCTTTAGTTAGATGTGGAATTAAAAAAGTAATTATTGTTGATGGTGATAAGATAACTAAAAGTAATATCAATAGACAAGTTATAGCAGTAAACTCTAATCTTGGTAAATATAAAGTAGATGCTTTTGAAACTCGTATAAAGGATATCAATCCTGATTGTGAAGTAATTAAAATAAAAGAATTTATTACTAAAGAAAATATTGATAAATTGTTTGAACATAAAATTGATTATTTGATTGATGCGATAGATACGATTGAAACTAAAAAACTAATTATTAAAAATTGTGTTTTAAAAAATATCAATTTTATTACTGCTTGTGGGGCTGGTAATAGAATGGATCCAAGTAAAATAAGAATAACTAATTTAGATAAAACTAGTTATGATCCAATTGCTAAAATACTTCGTAAGTATGTAAAAGATGAAAAGATAAATAAAAAAATAAAAGTTGTTTGTAGTCTAGAACCACCTATAAAAGAAAGTAAAGTAGGTTCTAATAGTTTTATTCCTGCTATTTTTGGATTGATGTGTACAAGTTATGTAATAGATGATATAATTAAAAGGGTGGAAGAATGAATAAAACTATAAAGGATATTATAAGTAAATTAGAGGGTAATGTTATAAGTATTGGAACAAGTGAAAGTTTAGTAAATGTTTTTAAAAACAATGATAAGATCATAGAGTGTTACCTATTAGATGAAATAAGTAGGGGAAAAACTAAAGATTTAAGTGGTAGTAGTATTCGTAAAATAAATATCAAAAAGTTAAAAAAGAAATTTAAAAATATTGATTATATTGTTTGTAGTTATGAACAGATAAGAAAATACCTTAGAAATTTTATTGGTGATAGTTCTAATATAAGTAAAAAAAAGATCTATTTTTATGGAAAAATAGATGATTATGAATTAAGTATCCTAAAAAAAAGATATCAAAATTATAATTGTGATTTAAAAGTTTTATATGATAGTAAAAACAAAGTTATTGAAATTAGTACTGAAAATTCCAAAACTGGTTTTTTAAAAGATAAGTTTTATAAAATTAAATATATTTTTGAAAATATATCAGAGTTAATATCTTCCTTTTTAACAAGTTAACTATCTTTAACATAGATAGTTTTTTCTTTGGTAATATTTTTTACATAAGGTAAAATAATATTAATATTGTCAAAATAGATTGTATAAGTTATATCTTCTTTAAAATCTTTACTTATTATTTTATTCTTTACGATATGATCAATTGTTTTAACTTTGTCGTAATCAAAGGTAATTTTGTATTGATCATATTTTTTTAACTCAACAATAGTAGTATTATTTAAAGCTAGTCTAACACTTTTACTGTAAGCTCTAATTAGACCTCCACTACCTAGTTTAATACCTCCAAAATATCTTACTACTATAGCTAAAATATGATTAAGGTTATTGTTTTCTAAAACGTTTAAAATAGGTATTCCTGCAGTACCACTAGGTTCATTATCATCACTACTTTTTTTATAGTTATCAATGATATATCCAAAACAATAGTGAGTAGCGTTTTGATATTTTTCTTTAACTTTTTCGATAATTTTATCTACTTTTAAAACATCATCAATAGAGTATAATAAAGTAATAAAACGAGATTTATTTATGACTATTTCATTTATAACGTCATCTTTGATAGTTTTCATAACCTCACCACTTATATTATAACATGAATACTTGTCAAAACCTAGTTTTTGTGATACCATGAATAAAAATTGGGTGATATTATGATTAAACAAAAACTTTCTTTGGTACCTAATAAACCAGGTTGTTATTTAATGAAAAATAAAGATGGAGTTATTATATATGTTGGTAAAGCTAAGAAACTTAAAAATCGTTTAAGTTCTTATTTTAGAGGTACTCATACAGGTAAGACAGCTAAACTAGTAAGTGAGATAGTTGACTTTGAATATGTAGTTGTAAGTAGTGAAACAGAAGCTTTAATTTTAGAGCTTAATTTAATCAAAAAACATGATCCTAAATACAATATTTTACTTAGGGATGATAAATCATATCCTTATATTGAACTTACAGATGAAAAAGTACCACGTCTATCTGTAGTAAGAAATATCAATAAAAAGAAAAATAAAAATCATTTATATGGACCATATCCTAATGTAACAGCTGCTAAAACAACTGTTAACTTATTAAATCGAATATATCCCTTACGTAAGTGTCATACGTACAATAAAAAACCTTGTTTGTATTACCATATCAATCAATGTTTGGGTTACTGTACTAATAATGTTGATAGTAAAGTAATAGATCAAATGAAAAGTGAAATCATTAGATTTTTAAAGGGTGATCATAGTTTAATTACTAAAAAAATTTTAGAAGAGATGCGTATTGAAAGTGAAAATATGCGTTATGAAAAAGCGTTAGAATTAAAAGAGTTATTAGATTATATTAATATTACTTTAACTAAACAAAAAGTTGAAATTAAAGATGTTATTGATATTGATCTATTTGGATATTTTGAATACAAAGATTATTTAGGAGTACAAGTATTTTTTATAAGGGGGGGGAAGATTGTTGAAAGACATTCAAATATTTTTCCTTTGATTGATGAGGTAAATGAAGAGTTAACTCGTTATATTGCTAAATTCTATCAAAAAGATATTCTTCTTCCTAAAGAAATTTTAGTTCCTGATATTGTAGATACTAATCTTCTTTCTAACTACTTTAATATTAAAGTAATTGCTCCAGTAAAAGGAGTTAAGAAAAAGTTAATTGAAATGGCCAATAATAATGCTAAAATAGCTTTGAATGAAAAGTTTGATCTTATTAAAAAAGATGAAGAAAAGACTATTAAAGCTAATGAGGAGTTAAGAGATATTTTATCTTTAGATAAATTAGATCGAATTGAACTTTTTGATAATTCTAATTTATTTGGTAGTTATAATGTAAGTGGAATGGTGGTTTTTAAAAATGGTAAACCTAGTAAAAATGACTATCGTAAGTTTAAAATAAGTGTTGATAAAAATGATGATTATATGACGATGAAAGAGGTTATTTATCGTAGGTATTTTAGGGTTTTAAAGGATAATTTAGAAAGACCTGATTTAGTTATTGTTGATGGAGGGGTTAATCAAATTGTTATTGCTAGAGAAGTTATTAATAGCTTAACTTTAAATATTCCAGTTGTAGGTCTTAAGAAAAATAGTAAACATAATACAGAAGCACTACTTGCTTTTGATCCAATTAGAGAAATAAATATTGATAAAAAAAGTAATGTATTTTATTACTTAGAAAGAATGCAAGATGAGGTTCACAATTATACTATAAGTTATCATAAACAGATAAGAAGTAAGGGTTCTTTAGAAAGTGTTTTAGATAATATTAGTGGAATTGGGAGTGTACGTAAAAATAAGTTACTTAAAAAGTATAAAACTATTACTAAGTTAAAAGAACTTTCTTTATCTGAATTAGAAGAGTATTTACCTAAAAAAGTGGCTTTGGATTTGTATGAATTTTTAAAACAATATTAATTTCACAAATTTATCATAAATTTATTTTAAGATAAGGTTGGTGGTTTTAATGAAGATTTTAATCGTCGATGATGAGATTTTAATTAGAGATGTTATAAAAGAGTATTTAGAAAATGAAAACTACTTGGTATTTGAAGCAAATAATGGTTTAGAAGCTATTGAGATAGTTAAAAGTAATGATATTGATTTAGTTATTTTAGATGTGATGATGCCTAAGTTAGATGGTTATACAGCTTGTAGGGAGATTAAAAAAATTAAAAATGTCCCTATTATTATTTTGTCTGCTAGAAAAGAAGAGTATGATAAACTAGTGGGTTTTGATCTTGGGATAGATGATTATGTTACTAAACCTTTTAGTCCTAAGGAGTTAGTAGCTAGAATAAAGGCTGTTTTAAGAAGGAATAATAAAGAGGAATTTGTTTATAAAGATTTAAGGGTTGATTTTATAGCTCATGCTGTTTATATTAAAAATGAGGAAGTTAAAATGACTCCTAAGGAATATGAACTTTTAGTCTATTTTATCAATAATGAAAATGTAGCTTTATCAAGAGAGGTTTTACTAAATAAACTTTGGGATTATAGTTTTTATGGTGATGATAGAACTGTTGATACCCATATTAAAATGTTAAGAGGTAATTTGAAAGAATATAGAAATTTGATTGTTACTGTAAGACAGGTAGGTTATAAATTTGTCATCCCTAAAGACTAAGATATGGAAATATTTAACCATTTTTTCAATTATTATTTTAGCATTTTTATGGTTTTTTCAAGTTGTTTTTTTAAAATCTTATTATGAGTTTATGACAGTTAGAAATGTTGATAAAATAGCTAATAGTATTAGTAAGAATTATACTAAAGCCAACTATGAAGATTTGTTTGATGATCTTTCTTTTGATCATGAGGTTTGTATTGAACTAATGGTTGATAATACTTTGGTTTATTCTTCTGAAAGGTTTAAGGGGTGTTTAAAAAAAAGTGATAATTTAAATTATTATATTGATAATTTTATGAAAAGTGATAACCTAAGACAGAGGTTTAAGGTTATTAATTCTGAGTATCAAACTAGTACAATTGTTTTAGGAATGAAACTTGATGATGGGGTTTATGCTTTTGTGAATGCTTCTATTATTCCTTTGGATAAAACGATTGATATTTTGAAAAATCAACTTATTATTGTAACTATTATTGTGTTTATTTTAGGGTTTGTTATTGCGTATTTTATATCTAAAAAGATATCTTCACCTATTACTATTATAAGTAATAAGGCTAAAAATTTAGGTAGTGATGTTACTTTTGATAGTGATATTAATATTAAGGAGTTAAAAGATTTAGAAGATACTTTAAATAATACTCAAGAAAAACTAAAGCAAACTGAAGAGTTAAGAAGGGAGTTACTAGCTAATGTTAGTCATGATTTAAAAACTCCTCTAACGATGATTAAGGCTTATGCTGAAATGGTTAGGGATTTAACTTACAAAAATAAAGAGAAGAGAAATAGTAATTTGAATGTTATTATTGAGGAAAGTGATAGGTTAAATTTACTGGTTAATGATATTTTAGATTTATCTGTTATTCAAACTAATAAGGATTTTGAATATGAGGAATTTGATATTGATAAACTTATTAGAAGTATTTTAAAACGTTATGATATCTATAAGGAAAAGGGTTATAGTTTTATCTATAATGGTGAGAGTTGTTTAGTTAAAGCTTGTTTAAAAAGGTTGGAGCAAGTTATTTATAATCTTATCAATAATGCGATTAATTATACAGGTGATGATAAGTTAATTTATATTGATTTAGTTGTTTTAGATGATGTGGTTAGAGTTTCAATTAAAGATACTGGTAAGGGAATACCAAAAAAGGAATTACCTTATATTTGGGATAAGTATTATAAGACTAATAGGACTTATAAGCGTAATAATGTTGGGACTGGTTTAGGTTTATCGATTGTTAAAAATATTTTAATTGCTCATAATTTTTCATATGGTGTACATACTAGTAGAAAGGGGACAACGTTTTATTTTGAAATTAAAAGATAACTAGGAGGATACTATGGTTAATAATATGAGTAAGTTTATAATAGGTGTTGGGGTTTTGGTAGTTATTATTATAGGTGGTTTTTATATTTATGAACAGTTGTTTTTAAATGATAGGGTTAAGACTACTGAAAGTGATAATAAGACTTCTTTGATAAGTAAGAAGTTTAGTGATAAGGATTATGTTTATGATGCTAGTTATGATTATGATATTGATAGTAATTCTTATGTGTCTTTAAGTGATAATGTTACTTATAGTGTTGATGATATTAAGGTTGCTTATATTAATGTTGATAGTCTAGATTGTAATAAGGTTAATAATGAGATTAAGGGTTTGTTTGATGATTTGGTTAAGGATTTTAAGGTTAATTTAGAGGATAAGGTATGGTTTGTTAGTAGTAGTTATAAGTGGTATATTAATGATGATAAGTTATATGTTGTTATTGAGGTTAAGGGTGGTAGTACTTATGAGGCTAATCCTAGGTATTATACTTATGGGATTGATCTTAAGAGTGGTGATTTGATAGATTATAAGGATGCTTATGTTTCGATTGGGTATACTAAAGATTCTATTGATACTAAGTTAGAGGAGTTAGTTTTAGGGAAACTTAAGGGTAATAATTTTGAGAGTGATGATGAGTTGATGAAGTATGTAAGTAAAAATATGGATATATATAATAGTCTTATTGATAGTGATGATAGAGAGTATCGTTTGGGGTTTTATTTTGATGAGAATAATAAGTTTAATATTGTTACTTATATTGTTTCGCCTATTTCTAAGGATTTAAAAAAGGGGGAACAGGTTATATTTGTTGTAGAGTAAAGTAAGAGGAAAGTCTTACTTTTTTGTTTACATATTTGTTAATTTATGGTATATTAATAGTGTATAAGAAAGTAGGTAAGAGATATGTTAGCAAATAGCAAATGGGGGAGGGCATTAAGTAATAATAGTAAATACAATAATGATACGTAAAAGTCATGTTTTTAAGCATGGCTTTTTGTTGTGGGAAAGTGTAGATAAATATAAGTATGGGAGGTATAAGAAAATGAAGATGAATAATAAGAAAGGATTTACATTAATAGAGTTATTAGCAGTAATAGTAATACTAGGGGTAATAGCACTAATAGCAGTACCAATAATAATGAATATAATAGAAAAAACAAGACAAGAAAGTTATAAAAGAAGTGTAGAGTTTGCGATAGATGCAGCAGAATTATATTTAGTAGAAAATGGATTGTCAGAGATACCAAGTGAAGGTATAAATGTAAGCGATTTAAAATTAAAGAATAATAATTTTGAAAGTGGAAAAATTGTAAATAAAGATGGACAAGTTGTAGCTGAAAATCTAAGTAATGGAGAATACTGTGCAAATGGCGAAAAGGGAAGCATAGAAGTAAATAAAGGAAGTTGCGTAGTAGACAATAAATACAAAGAAGCAATATTAAAAGGGAATGATCCTAAAATAACAGGTGATTTAGTACCAGTAAAAATAGCAGACGATGGAACAGTAACTAAAGCGAATATAGAAGAAGAGTGGTATAACTATGAAAAACAAGAATGGGCTAATGCAGTAATGCTCACAGATGGAACAGATGAAAGTGTATATAATGATTATACAACTCAAATTCCAGAAACTAAAATAAGAGCCTACTTTGTATGGATTCCAAGGTATAGATATAAATTATTTAATGTAGGAACAGATATAGTACCAGAGCAAGAAATACAAATAGAATTTCAAAGCACTGATGAAAAAGATGAAGGGACAACAAATGATTCATGGTTAACGCATCCAGCCTTTACCACACTAGGAGTAAGTGGAATCTGGGTAGGAAAATTTGAAGTAGGTTATAATCAAAGTGAAGATACAAGTGGAGATATAACAACAGATGGTTGGACAGAAACAGGAGCAGCAGAAGAAACAACATATGATGAAAACTTACCACAAAAGATAATAGTAAAACCAAATGTATATTCATGGAGATATCAAACAGTAAATACATTTTTCCAAACTTTATATAATTTTGATACAAGTTTAGATAGTCATATGATGAAAAATACAGAATGGGGAGCAGTAGCATACTTGTCTCATTCAAAA
>CANQER010000009.1 GCA_947595415.1 uncultured Bacilli bacterium | reverse complement strand
ACATCGTTAATTAAAGCTTCTAAATACCCCCCCCCATTTGCTATTTGCTAACATATCTATTACCTACTTTCTTATCCATTACTAATATACCATTAAATCAATATTTATTCAAGTATGTAATATACTACTTTACATAAAAAATAGTTAAACTAATTAAATTTAACTATCTCTAATTTCTTATCATTATGAACTAAAACTAAACTACAACTATCAGGATAACCCAAATCCTTCTTATAAGTTATCTTAACATCTATTTTATAAGCCTTATCATCACTCTTAGACAAATAAGTATGAGAAGAATTTTCACTACTAACAACCTCAACATTACTAACCTCAGGTAACTCCTGTTTACGATCATTATAAATATTATTCTCTACATATTTATAAACCTCATCCTTAGCCTTCTTCTCAAAAACACTTTGACGTTTCTTATAAATAAACTGAGTTCCCCCTATATCATTATTATTAAGTTTATTATCCAAATTATAAAAATCTGCCACAAACAACTGAGCTACTAAAGAAGCATACTTATCATAATCAACCTCATCCTCACTCAAAACCTTCTTAAGATCATTAAACAAACCCTTATAATACTTAGTCTCATTATCATTTAAAACATAACCATACTCTTTAATATCATCCTCTTGTTTAACCACATTATGCTTAGTAGATTTATTAAAAAACATAAACTTAACAGCTAAAGCTATTAGTACAATAACCAATACAACTATGATTAAACCTCTTACCTTTTTTTTATTAATTACTCTTTTTCTAGCCATTTTTTACCTCGTTTTCCTTTATCAAAGATTGCGTCTCATTATTCTTTTTAATCATATCATACACAATAATCGAATTAGATATCGATATTGCATCCTCTGCATACTTAGAATACTTCTTTATATCATCACTACTTATAGGTTCAGAAGACAATTGGTAACTTTCCTCCTTTTGAGAATTGTAATAAACCTTATCAGTAATCCAATTACCATCAGGAAAAACTACCACATTTTCCTTTTTACTAAAAATATCACTACCTAAAGCATAATCATTATGAAAACCTAACATATTACCCAAAGTAGGCATAACATCATACATTCCCATAACCTCTTTAACCTCAGTACTAAACTTCTTATCCTTAGTCCAAATAATTAAAGGTACCTTACGATTTAACTCATAATCATAATTATTAAACTCCTTATAATTAGGATCATCACTATCAAGCATACTATCAGTATAAGGATCATAATTGTAATAATACTCATATTCACTTTTCTTAAGCTTAGCATCATGATCCCCATATATAACAACAACTGTATTTTCTAACAATCCCTCTTTATCCAAATCGTCAATAAACTGTCCAATAGCACTATCTGCATAATTAACAGATTTCAAATAATTACCTAACTTAGTACCCTCCAAAAATGGAGCAGAAACAGTTTCCTTTTTACCAGTCTTAGGATTAACAGTCTTATACTTATAATCAACCTCTAACTCATCTTTTCCCTGTTTAACCAAATCAGAAAAAGGTGTATGATTAGTAAGCATAATCATAGTTCCATAAAAATTCTTATGGTTTTCACTAATATCCTTTATCTTAGGAACAGCTTGCCTAAAAAACGACTTATCTGACAAACCTAACCCAATCATCTCATCTAACTCAAAATCATTAGAATAGTGATACATCCTATCATAACCATAACTCTTATGAACATTAAGCCTATTCCAAAAACTACCATTATTACCATGCATACTAAAATTATAGTATCCCTTTTCCTTAAGTAACTTAGGAATAGTTACATAATCACGATCCCAGTAGTTAATCGCAACTGTCCCACTATTCGCAGGCATCAAAGACGTATTTAAAGTAAACTCACTATCACTACTAGTTCCTACACTCTCTTGAGCATAAAAATTAGAAAAATAAATCCCCTCTTTTGACAACTTATTTAAATTAGGAGTAACCTCCTTATTATTAAACTTTAAATTCATCGCAAAAGTTTGAATACTTTCAGCATGAATCATAATAACATTTCTACCCTCAAAAATATTAGTATATTTATTAGTCTTAATCGTCTTATCCCTATTATCGTAAAACTCTCTAAACTCCTTAGCCTTCTCATCATAACCAAACAAAGGACTAATTTGAGGTTTTAAACTACTTACTAAATCATTAGCTTGATAAGCATATAGACCAAATTGCATAACAATATATTCCCTATTCCATTGCTTACTAAGTCTTCCAATATCCAAAGAATTTAACATTGAAATAAAAAATCCTAAACATATTAAACCAGCTACTAAAGTATACATAGCTCTAATCTTACCCTTTTCAACTTTAGCAACCTTTTCATAATAACCTTTTTTCTTTAAAAACTTATTAACAAAAATCATCGCTAATAACTGCCATATATAACAAAAATCCTTAATTTCCATTACATTTTCAACAACAGCATCACCTACATCAACTATTTGAAGAGAAGTAGCCAGTAAAGACATTGAAGCAAAAGACAAATAATTTGTATAATACATCGAATTAATAATACATAAAACAGTAAATATTATTGACCATGTAAAAAAATACTTAAATTGATTTTTAGGTTTAAAAAAGTAACCTAAAGCTCCAACAATTAAAACAATCGCAAGATCAGCCATCATTGGTTTTAATTGCAGAAAATTACCCACAGTCAAAGCTCTTATTAAAATACCATTAATAACAGATGTTACTACAAAAGTTACAAACAGTATATTGGTTTTAAAATAATTTTTAGAATTGTTTTTAAATGAATCAATAAGTTGTTTCATTAAACCACCTCTAACTAATAATTATAACACTTTTATATGATTAAATCCATACCCCAAATGCTATCGCAAACATACTTACAAGTAAACCAAAAACAATAAATAACTTAACAATATCCTGTTCCATCCAACCTAGTTTTTCAAAGTGGTGATGTAAAGGAGTCATCAAAAATACCTTCTTACCAGTAAATCTAATTGATACCATTTGAATAATACAAGTTAAAGTTTCAATTATAAATACTAAAGCCACAATTATTAAAGTAATCTCATGGTTAGTTAAAATAGCCACAGTAGCTAAAGTTGCTCCTAAAGATAAAGATCCCATATCCCCCATAATAACCTTAGCAGGATATAAATTATACATCAAAAATCCTAGTAAAGATCCCACTAAAATAAAACAAAATATAGCTATATCTTCATTACCAGTTGTCCATGTAGCTCCCCAACTTATAATCCCAAAAGTTAAAAAAGCAATCGCAGACAAACTTCCAGCTAGTCCATCTAAACCATCTGTAATATTAACTGCATTACTACTAGCAACTAAAACAAAAAGTAAAAACAACCCATAAACAAAACCCATATCAATTTTAATTCCTAAAGTATGGATATTTAAAACTGGTTCTAATCCACTTTTCATAAAAATATAGAAGAAAACCAAAGCTATAAATAACTGACCAAATAACTTTTGAAATTCAGTCAAACCAACATTGTTTTTTCTTTTAATTATTAAATAATCGTCAATAAACCCTAATATAGCATATGAAATAAATACAAAAAGTACAATAAATAAGTTCTCTGAAAACTCAATTTTATTCATAAGAAGTAAAATAATTACTGTAAGTATTGTAGGAATTATAAAGATAAATCCCCCCATTGTAGGTGTACCTTCTTTTTTCTTGTGATGTAAAGCAAAAATACTTACCCTTTGTTTAATACTCATCTTTTTCAAAATTGGAATTATTATTAAACCCAAAATAATTGCTAGAAAAAAACCAATCATCATAGCTAATACAGCTTTGGTTAATATTAACATCAAATCATCTCCTAATTATGTTTAAAACTTCCTCTTTATCATCGAAATGAATTACTCGATCTTCTATTACTTGATACGTTTCATGTCCTTTACCAAGTATTAATAGTATATCATTTTTTTGTAGCTTTTGTATACCCTTAGCAATAGCTTTTTGTCTATTTAGAATAATTTCATAGTTAGAATTGTCAAGTTTACTTGTCATATCTTCAATTATTTGATTAGGATCTTCAAACCTTGGATTGTCATTTGTGAAGATTGCCATATTTGACATATTTGTAGCGTAAAGAGCCATTTCATACCTCTTACTACTATCCCTATTTCCTCCACAACCAATTATAGTATAGATGTGATCAAAATTAAATTCTGAAACTGTTGTTAGAACTTTTAATACAGCATCTGGGGTATGAGCATAATCAATAATAATCAAATTATCGTTATATTTGATAGCTTCCATTCTTCCCCTTGGAGCATCTAGATTGCTAATTATATCTTTGAAAGAAGAAAATCCCATTTGTTTTAAAACAGCAATCACTGATGTTAAATTATATACATTGTGTTTACCAAGTAATTTAGTAACATACTCTTCATCATTTACCTTAAAAATAGTTTTTTCTTTACTAACTTCATATTCTTTTATTTGATAATCTGAATCATTAAATCCATAAGTAATCGTATTTTCATTAATCATAAAATAGTCTTTATAACTATCATCTACATTAACAAAACAAAGTCCATCTTCTTTAACTTGTTTAAAAAGTTTTTGTTTAGCTAAAGCATAATTTTCAAAAGTTTTATGATAATCTAAATGATCTTTAGTTAGATTACTAAATATAACCATATCAAATTTAACTATATCCAACCTATCATAAGCAAGAGCATGACTACTTACTTCTACTACTACATACTTACATCCTTCTTCTTGACATTTTAAAAGCATTTGATAAAAATCATAAATATTAGGAGTTGTATTATTCAAATCTTTTATTTTATCATCAATATAAAATCCTATTGTACCAATATAAGCACTTTTTACCCCAAGTTTATTTAGACATTTATGAAGGATATAACAAGTAGTTGTTTTACCATTAGTACCAGTCATCCCAATTATTTTAATATCTTTTATTTTATCGTAGTAGTTATCTAACAAGTATTTTTTTAAATATTCATTAGTATCTTTTACAATAATAGTTTCTACATCATATAATCCATGCATAGCAATAATCTTACTAGCTCCATTTGAAATAGCTTCATCAATATAATCATGGCCATCAAAATCGATTCCCTTGATTGCTAAAAAAGTATCACCTTTTAAAACTTGTCTTGAATCTATTTTTAACATAAAAAAAACCTCCTAATATAGGTTATGTAACTATATTTAAAAGGTGTTTTTTATAGGTGTTTGTTCTAGATAATTTATAACTATTTTTTTATCATTAAAAGGTATTCTTTTATCTTTTACTATCATCGCATCTTCATGACCTTTACCTAAAATTAATAAAATATCGTTTTCTTTTAATAGATTTATTCCCCTTATAATAGCTTGTTTGCGATCAATTATAACTTCGTAGTTTTTATTATCTAGATCTTTAATCATATCGTTTATGATACGATTTGGATCTTCAAAATGAGGATCTTCATTAGTAATGATAGCTTTTTTAACATTGTCTGTAACTAATTTAGCCATAATTGGTCGTTTAGTTCGATCACGATCTCCTGTACAACCAAATACTACATAAATATCAGCTTTAGCTACTTCTTTCATTGTATCAATTACATTTTTAATTGCATCTGGGGTATGGGCATAGTCTATTAAAATACTATTGGTCTTATATTTTACTAAATCTAATCTTCCTTCTGGTGATTTTATTTTAGTTAAAACTTCTTTTGTATCTTTAATATCAATACCCATTTCTGTTAAAACAGCAATACATCCAAGCATATTATAAACGTTATATTTACCAAGTAAATTAGTTTTTATTTGGTAATTATTATCTTTATATTTTAAAGTAAATACTGTATCATTACTAGTCATTTTATAATCTATTACTTGATAATCAGCATCGTTAAATCCATAAGTTAAATTGTTGTTTTCTTCAAGTAAAAAATAGTCTTTATATTTATCATCGATATTTACAATAGCTTTACCATTAGGTTTTAAATTTTTAAAAAGTTGCTGTTTAGCTAAAGCATAATTTTCCATCGTTTTATGAAAATCTAAATGATCATGAGTAAGGTTAGTAAATACTGCATAGTTAAATTTTAGGCTTTCTGTTCTACCTTGAGCCATTCCTTGACTACTCATCTCAAGTACGATATTTTTACATCCTTGTTCGTAAGCATCAGTTATCATTTCATATAATTCATCTAAAGCACAAGTTGTATTAGCGACATCTGCTTTTTTATTTACAATATAATATCCTATTGTTCCTATATAAGCTGCTTTTTTACCCAAACGATTTAAAGCATCGTGAATAACAAATGAGGTAGTTGTTTTCCCATTTGTTCCAGTTATACCTATTATATTTAACTCATCGATTATATGACCATAATGAGTTTTTAAATAATCGACTAAATATTTATGAGTATCTTCTACTATTTCATAATCAATTTCATAAGTTCCATGTTCAGCTATTATTTTACTAGCTCCATTTTCAATAGCTTTTTTTATATAATTATGACCATCACCTTCAATTGTTTTTAAGGCAATAAAAATATCTCCTTTTTTTACTCTCCTTGAATCTGATTTTATATTTATCATTGTTTACTTCACCTTCTTAATTATATTTAATTTTACTACAAATTATTATTAAATACAATAGGTTTATGTAAACCCTAAAGGTCAAATATAAAAAAGAATCCATTTTTAAATGAATTCTAAAAAGTTCTAAGTTTAGCATCTAAATTCTTTTCTACTTCTTCTATAATACCATTAAACAAATGATTTATTTCATCTTCACTCATCGTTTTATTTTGATTTTGGAAAGTAAGCGCAAAAGCTACAGACTTCTTACCAGCTTCTATTTTATCCCCTTCATAGATATCAAAGACATCTAAATTTATTAAATAACGTCCTCCAACTTTTTTAATATATTTAATAACTTCTCCAACATTCATATCCTTAGGAATAACAAAAGCTATATCTTTATTAACTGAAGGAAACTTAGAAACTTCTTTATGTTTAATATTTCTAACTTTTTTACTGAGTAATTTTTCAACACTTAACTCAAATACATAAACTTCTTTATCTAAAACATTAGGATGAACACAACCCATATATCCTACTAAATCATTATCGACATAAACACAGACAGATTTATTAGGATGAAGATCTACAAGTAATTTATCAGTTTTAAAACTATATCTATTATTTAAACCTAAATAGTTAAGTAATTCTTCAACTATACCTTTTAAAACATAAAAATCAGCTTTAATAGTTGAACCTTGCCAATTATTAACAATATAATCACCATATATTAAACCACTTACCATATCTTCTTCTTTATAACCATCTAAATACCTATAAACAGAACCTACTTCAAAGATATTAATACTTTTCATATTACGAACATAGTTATATTCAAAAACATCAAGTAAGGATGCAAGTAGACTATTTCGCATAACTTTTCTATCTTCACTTATAGGATCTAGTAGTGTAACAGGGGTAAATTCATTAGTAAAAAGTTTTGATTTTTCTTCACTAAGTAAGGAATAAGTAATAACTTGATTTAACCCAAGACCATTTAAAACTCTTCTAATACTTTTAATAAAACTTTGACGATAAGAACAACTTCCTTGTCTTATACTAACAGTAGGAAGAACTCCTTTAATATTGTCATATCCATAAATACGTCCTACTTCTTCAATCAAATCCTCTTTAATATTGACATCAAGTCTTCTAGTTGGAACTAAAACTTCAAAAACACCATCCTTAAACTTACATTTAAAATCTAATCTATTAAATATATCATCTACTTCTTCAAAAGTAAGTTTCATTCCTAAAACAGTATTTATATTATCTAAACTAACTTTAATTAGTTTATCTTCTTTATTTGTATTATCATAACTTAAAACACCTTTTAAAACTTTAGCATCAGCATATTTTTCAAGTAAATGACAAGCTCTATTTAAAGCAAGTAAAGTCCTATTTGGATCAATTCCCTTTTCATATCTCATACTAGCTTCACTTCTTAAAATATCCTTAGAAGTAAGTCTTATTAAAGATGGTGAAAAGATAGCACTTTCAATAAAAATATTTTTAGTCTTATCATTAATTTCAGTATCTAATCCTCCCATTACTCCAGCTAAAGCAACCACTTTATCGTTCGCAATTACAATATCACTACTTTTTAAAATTCGTTTTTGTTTGTCTAAGGTAGTAACTTCTTCTTTATCTTTAGCCATTCTAACTTCAACTTTATTACCTAGTAAATCAGCATCAAAGAAATGAAGAGGTTGCCCATATTCAAGCATTACATAATTACTAATATCTACTACGTTATTAATAGGTCTAATCCCACTAGCAATAAGTCTTGTTTGAATAAATTTAGGACTTTCTTTAATTTTAACATCTATAACCTTTTTACCTAAATACATCATACAATTATCTGTTTTAACATCAAGTTTATAAGTATCATTAATATCATCATTAGTTTCCTTATAAGAAGTATCAGGATACTTTACCTTTCTGCCATAAATAGCTCCTACTTCATAAGCCATTCCAAGAATACTTTGAAGATCTCCTCTATTAGCAGTAAGTTCAAAATCAATTACTTCATCATCATACCCTAAAAACTTAATTGCATCTTCTCCAACAGGTGCATCATCACTTAAAACATGAATTCCTTCGATATCTTCTTCCTTTAAAAACTTAGGTTCAAAACCTAGTTCATATAAAGAACAAATCATTCCTTCTGATTCCATACCAGCTAAAGTAGCTTTTTTAATAACAATATCTCTAGGTAAAGTAGCCCCTACCTTAGCAACAATTACTTTTTGACCAGCTTTAACATTAGGAGCTCCACAAAGGATTTGGTATATCTTTCCATCGTTTATGTCTACTTTACATATATTTAACTTAGCAGATGAAGGATGTTTCTTACAATCTACTACTTTCCCAACAACCAAATTAGTACTATCACTTATCTTACTAATACTTTCGTATTCGTTTCCTACAAATACCATTTTATCAGCTAAATCTTTATAAGAAATATCACTAATATCTACAAAGTCGTTTAAAAAACTACGTAATACTTTCATTGTTCTCCTCCTTCTAAACGATTAAAATCCTTTAAAAATCTAAGATCATTTGTATAAAAATCTCTTATATCATTTATTCCATACTTAAGCATAGCTACCCTTTCAGGACCAATTCCAAAAGCAAATCCAGTATATTTTGAAGGATCATAACCACAATTTTTTAAAACATTAGGATGAACTATTCCAGAACCTAAAATTTCAATCCAACCAGTGTTTTTACAAATAGCACAACCTTCTTTGTTACACTTAAAACAAGAAACATCTACTTCAATAGAAGGTTCTGTAAATGGAAAGAAACTTGGTCTAAATCTAATTTCACGATCAGCTCCAAATAGTTTTTTTAAAGCTATTTCTAAAGTTCCTTTTAAATGAGCTAAAGATATACCTTCATCAATAACTAACCCCTCGATTTGAGTAAACTGATGAGAATGAGTTGCATCATCGTTATCTCTTCTATAAGTCTTACCAGGACAGATAATACGAATTGGACCTTTTTTTTCATTTGCATCCATACATCTAGCTTGAACAGGTGAAGTTTGAGTACGAAGTAAGTATTCATCTGTTATATAAAAACTATCTTGACTATCTCTAGCTGGATGATTTTTAGGTAAATTTAACTTTTCAAAATTGTATAAATCAGTTTCTATTTCAGGTCCTTCTACGACATCATAACCCATTGAAATAAAAATATCTTCTATTTCATCTATTACTTTAGTAATAGGATGAACACCTCCAATGTTTAACTTGGTAGCTAAAAGAGTTACATCTATTTTGTCGTTTTCTAATTTTTGTTTTAACTCTTCATCTTTGAATTTTTTAATCATTTCTTCAATAATTTCAGTAAATTCAGTTTTAAATTTGTTTAAATTAATTCCCATTTGTTTCTTCATATCAACACTTAAACTACTCATTTTACCATATAGTTCAGTTATAATACCTTTTTTACCTATGTATTTAACTTTTAATTCATTAACGTCTTTAATACTACTTAGACTACTTATTTCTTTTTCTAGGGTTTTTCTATCAATCCCAATACTTTCTAAATCAACATTTTTTAAATATTCCATAATTTCTCCTTTCAAAAAAAACCACATCCATAAGGACGTGATTTACGTGGTACCACCTTAATTCAGTAGAAAACTACTCTTAATGACTAAAACGCGTCACCGTTATACTTTTAATATAAAGCTATAAAGACGAATTCATAAAAGATTATTATTCGTTTCCATCAACCACGAACTTTCTTTAAATAATTACTTTTACTACTACTTCTTAATCATCGCTTTTGACAAAACTATTATATCACAAATTTTGAAAAATGTTTCATTTTTATTCTTTTTCTTCTAATTTTACTAAAACTTCACGAGGTTTAGAACCATTACTAGGACCAATTATTCCTCTTTCTTCTAATAGATCAATCGCTCTAGCAGCTCTATTATAACCTAGATGGAAACGTCTTTGAAGTAAAGATGTACTAGCTTTTCCTTGAGTTATAACGAATTCAACTATTTCGTTATATAAAGGTTCATCACTTTCTACTTGACCTTCTACCATTGTGGTAGCTTTCATTTCTTCATCATCCATAAGAAGTGTTGAATCGTAATGAGCTTTTTGTTGTTTAATTGTATAGTCAACAACAGCTTTTATTTCTTCTTCATCGATGAAAGTACCTTGAATTCTAATTGGACAATTTTCCCCTTGAGGTGAAAATAACATGTCCCCTTTTCCTAGTAATTTTTCTGCCCCTGTCATATCTAAGATAGTTCTAGAGTCAATACTAGATGATACAGCAAAAGAAATACGTGATGGGATATTAGCTTTTACAACCCCTGTAATAACATCTGTACTAGGTCTTTGGGTTGCGACAATCAAATGGATCCCTGCAGCACGTGCCATTTGTGTTATACGCATAATGGACTCTTCGACTTCTTTAGCTGCGACTAACATTAGATCTGCAAGTTCATCAATAACTACTAAAATATAAGGTAGAGGTTTTAGTTTTTCTGATTCTGGTAGATGTTCATTTTGTTTTTCAACATAAGAATTATAGCCTTGAATATTTTTAGTTTTACTATCACTAAAAACATCATACCTTCTTTCCATTTCGACAACTATTTTCTTTAAAGCAATATTAGCTTTTTTAGGATCTGTTACTACTGGAGCAAGTAAGTGAGGTATACCATTATAAATTGATAGTTCAACTTTTTTAGGATCCACTAAAACTATTTTTACTTCATCTGGTCTAGCTCGCATTAATATAGATACTAAAGTACTATTAATACAAACAGATTTACCACTACCAGTTGATCCAGCTACTAATAAATGGGGTGTTTTATTGATTTCCATATACATTGATTTACCCATAATATCTTTACCTAAAACAGCTAGTAATTTACTACTATCTAAACTCTTTGGAATACTTTCTAGTATTTCTCTTACAGTTACCATTGATGTCTTTTTATTAGGAAGTTCAATTCCCACTGTACTTTTACCAGGGATAGGAGCTTCGATTCTAACATCTTTAGCAGCTAAAGCTAAAGCTAATTCACGATTTATATTTAAAACCTTACTTATCTTTGTTCCTGATTTTAGTTCAAGTTCGTATTGCGTTACTGTAGGACCAATATTAACAGCTACAACTTTCCCTACAACCCCAAATTCAGCTAGAGTTTGAACAATGATTGTAATATTGTTGTCTATTTCTTTTTGATCATGTTTATTACTAGTTTTTTGAGGTTTACTTAATAAAGACATAGGTGGTAATTTATACCCCTTATTTTCAACAACCTCTTCTTGGATTTCTTCTTTTGGTTGTTCCTTTTCTTCTTTTTCATCGTTTACATGAATAAGTTCATCAACACTAGAAATAACTATTTTATCATCTTTTTCTTCTTGTACTTGTTCTACTTTGTGATGTTTTGGAAGTTTTACTTTCTTTTTAATAGCCATAAATATATCGTATAAAGACATACCTGTAAACATAATAATACCAGCTATTAACATTACCCACAAAACTATTTTAGTTCCCTTTACATCTAACAAGGTAACAAACAAAGAAGAAAATACACCCCCTATTATTCCTCCTCCTTGAATATTTGATATCACATCAGTAGATGCCATAAAATTATTAATAGTTTCTTTTATAATATCTATTTTATCGTCTAATTGATTAACATAACTTAAATGGGAAAAAACAAGTATACAAAGAATTATTATATACAAACCTATCAAATTAGAATTTAAAAAATTAGGAACTTGTCTTTTAATAATCATATATATCCCTACAACAAAGAAAATTGTAAGTAAAATAAAATACCAACTACCACATATAAAAAGAGCAAAATCCCCAATAAGTTTACCAATAATAGCAAATCTTCCAAATCCTATAATACTTATTAAAATAAGTAAAAGTCCCCATAATTCTATTTGATAATTACTTCCTTTTTTAGGAGTATCTTTGCGTTTTTTCTTCTTAGACATAGCTACCTCCTATTTTTGTAACATTTCTTCAATTCTAAGTAGTTCATTATATTTACATAGTCTATCAGTTCTTGATAATGAACCTGTTTTTATTTGACCTAAATCAAGTCCTACAGCTAAACTAGCAATAGTTGTATCTTCAGTTTCTCCACTACGATGAGATATAATTGTTTTATAGTTGTTTTGTTTAGCTAAATTAATTGTATCTAACATTTCACTAACAGTACCTATTTGATTAGGTTTTATCAAAATAGCATTACCTGCTTTTTTACTAATACCTTCTTTTAGACATTCAATATTAGTAACAAATAAATCATCACCTACTAATTGAACTTTATCACCTAATCTACTAGTTATTTTACTAAATCCTTCCATATCATCTTCACAAACTGGATCTTCAATTGAAACAATTGGATAGTTGTTTACTAATTCTTCATAAAAATCAATAAGTTCATCTGTTGTTTTTAAACTGTTTTCTACATGATATACGCCATCTTTATATAACTGACTAGCAGCTACATCAACAGCAAGTACTACTTGTTCATAAGGTTTATAACCAGCTTTTCTAATAGCTTCAATTATTAAATCTAAAGCTTCTTTATTACTTTTTAAATCAGGCGCAAAACCACCTTCATCTCCTACATTAGTATTATAGCCCCTATCATGTAAAACACTTTTTAAACTATGAAATATTTCACTACCCATTTGTAGTCTTTTACTAAAACTACTAGCTTTAGGCATAATCATAAACTCTTGAAAATCAAGACTGTTATCAGCATGAACACCCCCATTTAAAATGTTCATCATCGCTAAAGGCATACTACTACCTTTAAGATATTTAAACAAAGGCATGTTTTTACTTAAACTAGCTGCTTTCAAACAAGCTAAAGATACTCCTAATATAGCATTAGCTCCAAGGACACTTTTATTTTTAGTTCCATCTAATTTAATCATTACTTCATCAATTTTTCGTTGATCAAAAACATCCATTCCAATTAGGCTATCTTTAATCTTAGTATTTACATTACTAACAGCTTTTAAAACTCCTTTACCATTATATCTACTATCATTGTCTCTTAATTCAATGGCTTCTCTAACACCAGTTGAAGCTCCACTTGGAACACTAGCACGACCTAAAATTCCATTTTCTAATAATACATCAACTTCAACAGTAGGGTTACCCCTAGAATCTAAAATTTCTCGACCTTTTATATCTACTATTTTCATCTTATCACCTATTATAAGTTTATCACAAATATCGTTTTATGTAAAATAAAATATCTAAAAAAGCCTTATTTTTATAAGACTTCAACTAATTTTTTAAATTCTTCTCCTCTTTCTTCAAAGGAACTATATTGATCCCAAGAAGCACAAGCTGGACTAAGGAGTATAACATCTCCTTTACTAGAGATATTATAAGCTGCTTTTACTGCTTCTTCTAAGGTATCTAAAACGATTACATCGATCATATATTTATCACAAAATTCTTTGATACGATATTTAGTTTCACCATAACATACTATATTTTTAACATTTTTTAAGTAGTCTTTCAACTCTTCAAAGGAATGACCTCTATCTAATCCTCCCATAATAAGAATTGTAGGACTATCAAAAGAACTTAAAGCAATTTCTGTTGATTTAACGTTAGTAGCTTTAGAATCGTTATAAAAAACACGATCATTTACTTTTTTAACGTATTCAATTCGATGTTCTACACCATTAAAATCTTCTAAAACACTAGTTATAATTTCATTTTCAATATTAAATAATTTACTTACAATAATAGCACACATAATATTTTCATAGTTATGTTTACCTTTGATTCTAATATCTGAAGTATTTATAATTTTTTCATCTTTATAACAAATATAGTCATCTTTTAAGTAGCAATCACAATCTACATAACTAGAAAAATATATTTTTCTTGCTTGTATATTTTTGGTTAAGTTAACTGAATCTAAGTTACCTTTGTTTATAATGGCATAATCTTTTTCTGTTTGATGATCAAAAATCTTTTTTTTAACTTTCATATATTTTTCATAAGAACCATGAAAGTCAAGGTGAACTTCACTTAAATTAGTAAGAACACTTACATTGGTTTTAAAATCTTTCATGTCTATTAATTGATGATCTGATATTTCCATTACTAAAATTGAGCCTTTTTTTACATCTTTTACAATAGATGATAAAGGATAACCTATATTACCAGCTAAAAAAACATCTAAACCAGCTTTTTTAAATATATCATAAATAAGAGTTGTGGTTGTTGTTTTACCATTAGATCCTGTAATACCTATTATTTTTACGTCATCTAAATATTTGTAAGCAATATCTATTTCATTGTAAATAGGGATATTTAGTTTTTGAGCTTTTTTGATGGTAGGGTTATTATAAGGAACACCAGGATTTCTAATTAGGATATCAAAACTATTATCTAGTAGTTCTTCTTGATCGTTTGTAAATACAACGTCAACTCCTAAATTTATAAGTTCTTCTGTTTTATCTTCATCACCTTTTATTTTATCAGTAAGAAGGATTTCGTTTTTACTAGCTAATAATTTAGCTACTTCATAACCACTTCTTGCCATACCTAAAATAAAAATTTTTTTATTTTCTAACATAAAACCACCTACTATATTATATCATATTTTAAAAAAAAGTTATAACTTGATTATGTTTGTATAAATTTATTTTTTTTAATCATAATAAAATAGAAAGGAGAATTTATGAAAGAAAATTTAGAATTAGTAAGACAGGTTTATAAGGACTCAGAAATGTCTTGTATGTCTATGGAAAGTTTGATAAAGGATTTGAAGGATAAGGATAATAAAATTAAAGATTCTGTTGAGGAGGCTTTAAAGGGTTATCAAAGGTTTAAGGATGAATCACAACAAATACTAGAGGATAATGATGAACCTTTAAAAGAAAGTGGTATGATGAGTAAGATGATGGCAAATATGGGGATAAAAAAAGAGGTTGATAGTGATAATAGTGACTCTAGTATTGCTGATATGCTTATTAAAGGTATTAGCATGGGTAGTATTGATATGGAAAAAAAGATTAGTTCATATGAGGGAAATGTTAATAAAAAACATTTAAAATTAGCTAAAGATTTTCTGAAATTTCAAGAAGAGATAATTGATTCTTTTAAAAAATATTTGTAAAAAAAAACTTATATTGAATTATGTCAATATGAGTTTTTTTGTATTAATCTTCAGCACCTTCTGCTTTGGTTGCACCCTTTTGAGCTACACCATCTTTAATTGTAACTGTATATCCACTAACCACGATTGTACCAGTAGTAACTACTCCATCTTTAATAGTTAAACTAACAGATTTTGGTTTATCACCTTTTACTGATATATCAGTATCAGAATAATCTGTTGGTACAGTATAAGTTGCATCTTCTAACATTTTAATAGCAATATGATCTTCCAAAGCTTTAATATATCCATTTGCACTTTGTTCTGCTGCACCTTTTTTAGCTGTTTCAATAACATTTAAAATTAATGGTGTTGCGATTAATGCTATTACTGCTAATATTACTATTACTGCTAATAGTTCAATTAATGTAAATCCTTTTGTATTTCTTTTCATTTTATCCTCCTATTCTTTTTTAGCTGCTTCAGTTGCACCTTTTTCAGCTACTCCATCTTTAATTGTAACTGTATATCCACTAACTACAATTGTACCACTTGTAACTATTCCATCACTTATAGCTAAACTAACTGATGTTGGTTTGTCACCTTTTACTGATACGTCTGTTTCTGTGTATGAATCTGGTACTGTATAATCAGATTTTTCTAACATTTGAATTGCAATGTGATCTTCTAATGCTTTGATATAACCATTCGCACTTTGTTCTGCTGCACCTTTCTTAGCTGTTTCAATTACATTTAAAATTAATGGTGTTGCAATTAATGCTATTACTGCTAGTATTACAATTACTGCTAATAATTCAATTAATGTAAACCCTTTTGTATTTCTTTTCATTTTATCCTCCTAAGCTCCTTTTGTAGCTGCTGTAGTTTTACCTTTATCAGCTACTCCATCTTTAATTTGAACTGTATAACCACTTACTGTAATGGTTCCAGTAGTAACTACTCCATTACTTA